>DASWBC010000405.1:0-8986 GCA_036390815.1 Gemmatimonadaceae bacterium | reverse complement strand
TAAACCCTGACATGCAACGATTGCGTGTCAGCGCCAGCGAACTTTTGAGGGACCTGGGTTCTAAGCCAGGTCTTTTTTGGTTTTAAGGCGTGCACGAGCGGCCATTTCGGCCGCGAACAAACAGTAGTCGGCTCGGTACCGCACACACGGGACTCCGACACAATTGAATGAGGATGTACCGCACATGCGTACCACCGGCAAAGTAAAGTGGTTTAACGACGCCAAAGGTTTTGGCTTCATCACCCCAGAGAACGGACAGAAGGATTGCTTCGTTCATCACTCCGCCATTCAAGGCAACGGCTTCAAGTCGTTGGCTGAGGGCGAGCGCGTTGAATTCGACGTCGTGCAGGGCCAGAAGGGCCCCGCGGCTGAAAACGTCACCAAGCTCGGCGCTTAAGTCGTAGCTTGCTGAACGCAGGATAGAAGGGCGGGGCCGATCTGGACAACTCCAGGCCGGCCCCGCTTTTTATTTGTACAGCTGAAAACACTTACGGAGGATTATGGCAAAGGAAGAAGCGATCGAGCTGGAAGGAACTGTTACTGAAGTGCTGCCCGATGCGACGTTCCGCGTGCAGGTGAACAATGGCCACGACGTGCACGCCACGATCGCGGGAAAGATGCGGAGGTTTCGTATCCGCGTTCTGGCAGGAGATCGCGTAACCCTCGAGGTGTCGCCTTACGACCTGACGAGAGGACGCATCACTTTCCGCCACAAGAGCTGACGCGCTAACTTGCGTTCCGGCTACTGCGCGTTGCGCAGTATGTCGTAGTAGAACCGCACGCCGTAACCGACGTTCTCAACTGACAGGCGCTCGTCGTTGCCGTGCATCCCGCGCTGGATCTCCGGTCTCGGGATCTTGAACGGGCTGAACCCATACGTCGTTATCCCCACCTTGCGATAGGTAGGCCTGTCCGTTGCCGCCGTCTCCATTGGAGTCGTAACGAATGCGCCCGGCTCCCGATCGTGAGCAGCTTTCTCTATGGCGCGGAAGAGATCGGTATCGACGGGACTCTCTAGCGGCGCCTTGCTGTTGGCCAGATGCGTGAAGTGCACAGCCGTATCGCCGACAATTGCCTCCAGTGTCTTCAGGAACGCCGTCGTATCCTGATCCGGCAGCAATCTCACATCGATGTCCGCCGTGGCGACTCCGGGAATGACGTTCGTCTTATTCGAGCCCGCAAGTCCGGTAAGCGAAATCGTGTTTCGGAGAACGGCGTTCCAGGACACATCGCTCAATATCCAGTTCCGCGCGCGTGGATTCCCGAGCGTTACGGTTACGTTGGACAGCCACGAACGCTGCGGCTCGGGATAAGTCCGAGCGATGTCGCGAAAGAATTTCTCAACTCCTGGAGTGACGTGGAGCGGAGTCTCGTACTGTGAGATCTTGTAGAGCGCCGCAACGAGCCGTGGAACCGGATTCTGTTTCGTTGGACGCGATCCGTGCGATGGAACTCCGTTCACGGTGAGGCGCTGCCAGAAGGTGCGCTTCTCGGAGACGCCAACTGCGAAATAGACGACTCTCCCAGTTCCGTCGAGGACATTGTCCGCACCTTCGGTGATCAGATACTCGACGTCCCGCAGCAGGTCGGGGTGCTGCTTCACGAACACCAATGCTCCGGTGGACCCAAGCTCCTCGTCGGCGTTTCCAATGAAGACGATGTCGCGCGTGAGAGTCACGCCGGAGCGCTTGAGTGCGATCATCGCCATGAGCTGGGCGATCCCGTTTCCCTTCATGTCTATCGCACCGCGCCCCCAGATGTAGCCGTCCCTGACCTCTCCCGAGAACGGATCGACAGACCACGAGGACGGTGTGGCCGGAACGACATCCATGTGATGCACCAGGGCGATTGCCCGCTTGCCGCCGTTCCCGTGGAGTCGTGCGTAGAAATTGGCACGATTCGGCCCCATCTCCGTAGTGTCCAGGATCCGGGCTTCGATTCCCTCGCGGTCGAGAATTGCCTTCAGAAACCTCGCCGCTAGGATCTCGTTGCCGGGAGGATTGGTGGTGTTGACGCGGAGGTAATCGGACAGAACTGCCTGTGACTCCCGCGCGAGTGCCGTCCAGTCGGGGGCCGCTGCCTGCGCCTGTAGTCTCGCTGAGCTCAATAGGCACAGGGCGAGGCCTGTGGTCAGTGGGATGCGATTCATCTAGATGCTCGGGTTCGTGGCCAGGATTACATGGAGCTGTAATTCTATTCGCGCAACGCCCGATCCGCTGCCGGCCGTGCGTGGTGATTCGTGATTTTACCTGGACGCGAGGCGTGACCTGTGTTCGATGCATCAGCGGTTGACTGGCGTGACGTTGCGGTGGTGGTCCTTTTCTTCGGCGCCGCGGCGTGCACGGCGCAGAATCAGGAGACGACGAATCCGCTGGCAGCGTCATTGATTTTCGACAACGCTTCTCCGGACGCGCGCGAGGCGCTGACCAGTCCGATTGACTATCGAATCACCGAAGACAATTTCTCGCGCTGGCAGGAGGCGCAGGAAAATCTCGACCAACTCCCGCGTTCATTCATACGATCCAGCCCAGCGGCGGGACGGACGGCCATCGATCGCGCCGTTGCTCGTCTGCAATCGAGCCTGGCCGCGCGCCAGGCGATCGAAAGCGCCGGAATCACGGTGAGGGAATTCGTGCTCGAGACGATTGCGCTGGCTCAGGCCACGGAATCGGCCGAGGCGGGCAAGTCGACGAGTGCGATGCCGATCCTGGCTGACAATTACCAATTCGTTCGGCAATACCGGTCTGGAGGCCTGCGCGCGGAAAGTATAGAGCCCCCCGGGTTGCCCGAACCGCCTGAGCCGCCTGAGCCGCCTGATCCGCCTGAGCCCTCTGAAGCCGCTGAGACTCTTGAGCCTCTTGAGCCGCCCGAGCCTCCCGAGCCGTCGGCCGAAAGCGTCGACATGCAGCTTGAAATGCAGGCCGCCATTAGGGAACAGGAATCCGCCCAAGCGAGGTTGCAGTTCGATGCAATGAGGGCCGAGCGGACCGCACGAGCGGAGAACGAGCGCACAATCCGAGAGCTACGGGAACGTATGCGGCGCGAGATCGAGGCGACGCTGAAGCGGTACCGTCGAAAGCCCTTGAACACGCGGCGTGACGTGGCGCGCGATCCCTGGAGCGAGTTGCGCCAATCTCTACGCCGGACTTCGCGCGACGATCTTTCCGACTCTATTACCGAGCGCCGTTAGCTACTGCTGCTGGTCGCTCGGAAGCTGCCGTGGCGGCGGTGGCGCAGGAAGCTTGGACACACGCGTCTTGAACGCATGAAATTCGGGTGTATCGACGACCAGCCGCTCCGATTGATCAAGCGGCAATTGCGCGATCAACGTCTTTGCCCTCTGGATGCGCGCTTCCTCGAGGGGATGGGATGCAAACCATCCCTCGACCACTGTTGGTTGATATTCCCGCTCCTTCAGCAGCACCTGAAACAGGTCCGGGATCCCCTGCGGATCATAGCCCGCCCGCGTGACATTCACGACGCCTTCCGAATCCGCCTGGAGCTCGTCGAGACGACTGTACCTGGCGAACAGCGCCGTTCCACCGACTTGAACCGCGGCTTGGGCGAGTCCGCTGTGACAGATGCTGGTGAGCGTGCACAAGACCGCGACTCCGAGATTCGCCTTCCGCGCGCTCTCAATTTGCTTCACGGCATGCCGTTCGATCACGTGGCCGATCTCGTGCCCAATCGAGCCGGTGAGCTCGTCGAGCCGGTCAGCGCTTTCAATCAGCCCCCGGTTTACGTAAATGAACCCACCCGGGAGAGCGAAAGCATTGACCTGTCTCGTGTTGACGACGTAGAAATGCCAGTCCAGGTCCGACCGGCTTGTTTTCTTCGCGATGGACTCACCCAGTGCCTGGATGTAGCCAATGACGGCGGGATCGGTGACGATGGGAAGCTGGGCATTGATCTCAGCGGCGTCCTGGCGGCCAAGCGCAACCTCCTGGTCCTCCGACACGGAGCAGGCACCGAGTAGAACAAAAAGCGCTGTCAGAGCGTAGGGACGAATCATTTCCTGGCGGGAATGGTACATTCATGGGGGCAAGACATGTTCCAGCCCCCACCAGGTCAATTCGTTGCCCCAATCGAGCGTTTCCTTGCAGATGCCTGTCGCGCCGGAAAAAAAGCACCGTACGTTCGAGCAGCGACACCTTCAGGTCCCGAGGTCCGCGCGATACGCGATATTGGGGTCCATCGAGGGCGATCTGAGCGAAGTGTGGATAGTGTGCCATGGTCACGGGCAGCTGGCCAGACGCTTCATCTCCCGCTTTTTGCCGCTCGAGCGGTCCGACCGGCTCTTCATCGCTCCGGAAGCACTCTCGCGTTACTACCTCTCGCCGCCGGTCGGGGGACCGCATCCATCCAACACTCCAGTCGGGGCCAGCTGGATGACGTCCGAGGATCGCGAGTCAGAGATACACGACTATGTGAACTATCTCGACGTGCTCCATGACGAGATCTTCTCCGTCGTCGATCGCGCGAAGGTCCGACTGTGGGTGCTCGGGTTTTCACAGGGTGTAGCGACCGTTGCGCGGTGGGCGGCCTATGGAAAGGTAGATCCGGACAGGGTCGTGTTGTACGCGGGAGTCTTGCCCCCTGAGCTTGATGCGGAGGGTGCCGCTCGTCTGGCGCGCCGCTCGCCGCTGACAATTGCGCTCGGCACAAGCGATGACTTTGCCAGCCCGGAGCTGGTTGCCGCCCAGGAGGCGCGGCTCCGGCAGCTGGGCGTCCCGCATACGACCATCAGATTCGATGGCGGCCACGAAGTTATCCCTGAAGTACTTATGCGCCTGACCGAAGCGACCACGGGCTGACGCGTGCGAATGTCCACCGCGCGGTTACCCGAACTCACTTGGCGCACGGCTGTCATGGCGCTGCTCCTCGCATCGCTCGCGGTGCCGCTGATCGTCGCGCCGGATTTCTTCTTTCCGTACGTGGTGCCGCGGAACATCTTCTTCCGCGTCGTGGTCGAAGTGGGAGCCGCCGCACTCGTCCTGGCTCTCTGTTTGGGGCGGAACACGCTCGACCTGCGCGACGAACCGATTTTGTGGTCCCTGGTGGCGTTTCTCGCTGCCGCATCTCTCTCGGCGCTATTCTCGCCGGCGTCCACGCACAGCTTCTTTGGGGATTTCGAGCGGATGGGCGGAGTTTGGGCCTGGCTCCATCTCGTTCTCTTCTTCCTGCTGCTGAGAACGCTTCGCGACGGAGACTGGAGCCGCGTTCTCAACGCGGCGCTCGCGGTGAGTCTTTTAGTCAGCTTGAGCGTGATCGGGCAGTCGGCCATAGCGTCGCTGGCCCATTTCGCCGATGCTGTTGTCGCGGCCAGTTCCTCGACAGTGGGTAATTCAGGACTTCTCGCGGCATATCTGCTGATGAATGTCGCGCTGGCGGGGTATCTTGCCGCGACGAGCGCGCGATTCCGCCTGCTCTCTCTCGCGGCCGGCGGATTGAATCTGCTCGCAATGTTTTTTGCCGAGAACAGGAGCTCGGTGATCGGCCTGGTCTTGGGGACGATGGTGGGCGGACTCATCTTTGCGGCGCTCGGAACGAGGTCGAGGAAGAAGTGGATCGCTCTCGTTTCGGTGGTGACATTCGCTGTCGTGGTCGGTGGAATTACCGCCGGCGTCAGGGCTTTTCCGACGAACCCGGCTGCGCGGTACGTTCCGACTGTATTGAAGCGGCTGGCCCTGACCAATCCCGCGGGCGCGGACGAGTCGCGTACGATTCAGTGGCGCGCTGCCATCGATGGATTCAAGGATCGTCCGCTTCTCGGCTACGGATTGGAGAACCACAATCTCGCGTGGAGCGCGCACTTCGATCCTGCGATTTACGTCACCACCGACATCTTTGACCGCACGCACAATCAGTTTCTGGAGACGCTCGCCACCACGGGGCTGATCGGCACCGTTGCGTTTCTCGGCATTTGGTTCGCGATCGGATTGACCCTCGTCAGGGCGTACCGGGCCGGCAGGCTTTCCGCCTCGGCGATCGCGGTCCTTGCGGGACTCCAGGTCGCCTATGCGACGTACCTATTCTTCTGGTTCGTCGATCTCAACTCGACGATGCTGTGGATTCTGATTGCCGCGTTGATCGCGTCGCGAGCTACCGTTGGTTCGGTCGTATTGGAAGCAACCGGTCGCGACACCGAGCCTGCGACACATCGGCCGGTGTTGGCGTTCGCTTCACTCGTCGTTCTTGCCGTAGCGCTCTATGGCGAAGCCTATACGCCGCTGCGCGCGAATCGGGCTCTCGCAAGGATTGATTCGCAACGGGGGTCGTTCGTCGATGGGTTTTCCGAGCTCGATCTCCTCGCGAATTCCCATGCCCGGCAGACCGCGCATACGCCGATCCTGATGGCGCAGTTCATCGGTTCGCTTCGGCCACGATTGCAGGAGATGCGGGCAAACCCGGGCCAGCGGCGAATGCTCGACCGCGCGTTTGCGGAATCTTTCACCGCGTTCGCGCGCGAGATCCACCGGGACACCTTGAACGACCGACTTTACACGCACGAAGGCGGCTTACTCGTCGAGGCCGCACAGTACTACAGGTCGGCTTCTTACCGACAGCAGGCGATTGACGCGTTTCACAAGGCGATCGAGCTCAGTCCTCATCGCATCGAGCAGCGGCTCGCGCTCGCGAGCGTATACACGGACAATCGGGACTATGAGCGTGCGCTCGTGGTGTTGAGCGACGCCGTGAAAAGCGATCCGCTGCTTGGCGAGCCTCGGTATAAACTGGCGGAGGCTTACGTCGGGGCTGGACATGGCGACTCCGCCCTCGCGATGCTCCAGAGCTCACTCAGGCTTGGATACGTCGGCGCACCCGAGACATATCTGGCGATGGGGAAACGTCTCGAGTTTTCGGGCAGAAACACCACTGCCGCAAGACTCTACTCCGATTATCTCGAGGCCAAGTACACCGAAGCCGTATGGAACCGCTCCCAGGCAATCGATGGGCCCGTACCAACCGCCGACATTGCAGTCGCCGCGCATCTCCCGTTGCTGTACATGCGCGCCAGCGAGAGTGAGCTCGCGATCAAGGCGGCGGCTGCACTCTCAGCTTTCGATCCAACGCGCGACGCCATCGTCGATCGATTCGTGTCCGATGTCGGGTCGCGGCATCGTGCAAACTGGGTAGCGAAAAGCTCGCTCCTCCCGTGCAGCACAGCACGCAACGCCCGGTCGAGGGACGCGATTGCATTCGGCGCGTGCGG
This sequence comes from Gemmatimonadaceae bacterium, assembly GCA_036390815.1. Lineage (GTDB taxonomy): Bacteria > Gemmatimonadota > Gemmatimonadetes > Gemmatimonadales > Gemmatimonadaceae > UBA4720. The sequence goes on along the minus strand of DASWBC010000405.1, from coordinate 1,773 downwards.
AGTTTTCCGCCGGAAGCTCTAGACGGTCTGCGCGACCACGGGTTGTCTGCTGCCGGCGCGGTGTATTCTGAGAGCGGCGATGCGGCGACCATCCATTGCCACGACTTCCATTTCCCCTCCCGGAATGGGGATCCGATCCCCCATGCGGGGCAGGCGTCCCAGCTTCGCGAAGGCGAAGCCCCCGAGGGTCGTCCAGTCTCCGTCGGGGATCTGGATTCGGTAGTCGGAACGCACATCGATCAGCGACAGAGATCCGGCAAGCTCCAGCACTCCGTCCGTGACGATTGATTCGCGCGACGCGAAGTCGTATTCGTCGGCGATGTCACCCACGACTTCCTCGACCAGATCCTCCATCGTGACGATGCCGGCGGTGCCTCCGTACTCGTCGAGCACCACCGCCATGTGAGCCCGTGTCTTTCTCAGGTCGTCGAGCACCCGCTCCGCGGGACGACTGTCCGGCACGTACATCGGCTCACGCACAAAATCCGCGAGATTGAAGGGCGCGTCGCCCGAGTGCAGCCACAGGTCCTTGGCCAGAAACACGCCGGTCACGTCATCGAGGGAGTCGCGGTAAACCGGGTAGCGGGAGTATCGCTCGCGCCGCAGAATTTCCCAGACCTCTTCCTCGGTGGCCTCGATGTCCAATGCAACCACTTCTGTTCGAGGGCGCATTACGTCCCGTGCCTTCTTCTCATGGAAATCGAGAACTCCTGCGAGCATCGCGCGGTCGGACTCGTCCAACGTGCCACGGGCGTGCGCCTGCATCACCAGAAAACGGATCTCGTCCGGGCTGTGTCCCTCCTGATCATTTATGGGTTCCACCCCGAATATCCGGAGCAGGGAATTCGCCGCCCCGTTGAACACCCAGATAAATGGAGACATCACGCGCGAGAAGACCAGAAGAGGGCGCACGACAGCGCGAGCAGTCTTTTCCGGACTCGTCAGCGCGATGGACTTGGGCGCCAGCTCACCGAGCACGATGTGAAAGAACGTCAGTATGAAGAACGCCACCGGGACGGCAGCGACGTGCACTGCCGTCGGCGATGGATTTAGTCCCATCTCCCGAAAGAGCCCGTCGAACATCTGGGCGAGCACCGGCTCGCCAATCCATCCCAGAGCAAGGGAAGCGATGGTTATGCCGAGTTGGGTAGCCGCGATGTACCGGTCGAGATGCTGAAGTGCCGTTTGGACCGTTCGAGCGCCGCGATCGCCCTGGGCGATCATCTCATCGAGCTTGCTGCGCCGGGCGGCGACGAGCGAGAACTCCGCAGCGACGAAAAACCCGTTCAGCGCGACCAACCCAAGCACGGCAATGATGCTACTCGCCGCCACGGCCATCGACGGAGGATCCGCGACCTCCGCGGCAACAAATCCTAGGACCATATGCCTGTAATCTATTCTATTCTTTATAGTAGTAGAGACTTACGGGCCTCCCCAAGCGTCTAATTGACGGCAGTATCAAACCCACGCAATAAGGAACCCTTGCTACCGGCCGTCCCAATAACACCCGAAGCTTCGCGGCCCCCGTTGACGGTCTCCGCCCCCCTTGGGGGCGGGTCGGAAGGTGTCCTTCGGGTCCTCTACCTCGGCCGTCTGTCGCTCGCGACCGCGATCTTCGTTGCCGCCATCGCCGTCTGGCGCCGTGCCGACAGCAGCGCCACACTGGTGGCAACGCTTGCCTTCGTCGCGGCGCTGCTCTTTACCGCCACTTCGATCTTTTACGGCGCCCGCAGGCAGGGTGAGCCGGCGGACACATTCTTCTACGTGCAGGTG
>DASWBC010000404.1:0-3470 GCA_036390815.1 Gemmatimonadaceae bacterium | reverse complement strand
ATATCACGCTAAAGATGGTCCCGCCTGCTGACCGTCCTTTCTTGTGGGTTTTCGTGGATTCGAGTAGTCGCATGATTGGATAGCTCCCCTTGTTGAAAACGCACTTACTTATAAGGCAAACGCTCGGCCAACTTGCTTCCTTTTCGGGCCGAAAAAATACATAATTTTGGCATGAAAACGCTCGGGGAACCTGTGGCCCTAAACGCAAGAAGGGCGCGGACTTAGCCGCGCCCATGATAGTGCTGAGGTGTGGTCGGAAATCCTATTATTTTCCGGCCGGCTTTTTCTTGGCGGGCGGCTTCACGGCGGGGGCCTTTTCAGGGCTCGTTTTGGCCGGAATCGAAGCTGAGCCGGAGCGTTTTCTGGTGAGAATTCCGCACACCGCTTCAAACGCATTCTTGCCCGCGGTGCCGGGCTTCGGGCGGTCCCAGACCATGTGGGCCTGATCGCGTGGATCGACCTCCCCTTCGTCACGGACGAGAACGTTGTTGACCGCGTAGACCGTGCTCCGGACGCGCTTCACTCGCACGGGCGAGCAGCGGACATAGGCTCGTTCCACAAGTCGGGTGTACTGCTTCTTGTTCTCGAGAACGCGCGCCCTCGAGTAGTCCCAGCTGGTGACGGTAGTCCATGTGCCCGGGGACTGAAGGACGACGCTGGCCGTGTCGAAAACCACGGTGATGTCGGAATCCTTATAGACCTGGCGCCACGGGGCCTGGGCGCTCGCGACGCACGGAACGGAGATACATGCGACAAACAAAAACCGACTGGCGTAACGAATCATGAAATCTCCTCAGGGTCCCGCGCGTTGCCCGCGACCGGTTTGTAATCGGCGCGACAGCGCCAAGGGCGAAACTTGGTAGGATTGGATTATAAACACCCCATACACGGCATCGCCACTCCGCGGATACGATGAAGCTTCGCCCCGACCAACGTAGGGAAGTAAGCAAGGGCGAGCTACGGCTTAAGATCTCCCGCGGGATCGCGCCGGCCGCGATGGCCGTTGCCGTGGCCACCGCGCTCGTATTGCTGGATCACGAGCTCAAGGCGTACCGCTACGGCGATTTGATGCGCCAGGTGTGGACCCTTCCACATTCGCACCTCGCCTTCGCGCTCCTGCTAACGGCGGTCGCCTACGCCGTACTCCCGGGATACGACGCGATCGCTCTCGCATATGTCGATCATCCACTGCCATTCCGACGAATTGCCTTCGGATCCTTCATCGCCTACGCGCTGAGCCACAGCCTCGGCTTCCCGCTCCTCAGCGGCGGGCCGGTTCGCTATCGGTTCTGGAGCGTATGGGGACTGTCGACCTCGGAGATCGCCCAGGCGATCAGCTTTGCCGGAGCGACCTTCATCATCGGCATGATCGCTGTCGCCGGGTTCGTCTTCGTTCTCGAGCCAACGTCCACGATCCAGCTGCTGCGATTGCCGTTCAGCTCTCTCAAGCCGCTCGGCGCACTCTGTCTGGTGGTCGTTGCCGCCTATCTCGCGCTGAGCGCCACTCGCAACAAGACGTTCCGTTTCTTCGATTGGGAGTTTCCCGTTCCATCGACGCGACTCGCGCTAGCGCAGCTGCTGGTTGCGGTCGTGGATTGGACAACCGCCGGCGCCGTGCTCTACGTGCTCCTGCCACCCGGATATCGCCTGTCCTTTCTGCCGGTGCTCGGCGTCTTTCTGATCGCGCAATTCGCCGGAATTCTTAGCCACATTCCGGGCGGGCTCGGCGTGTTCGAGGCGATCGTGGTTCTACTCCTCAAGCCCTACTTGCCGGCGGCCTCGATCGTGGGATCGCTACTGGCCTACCGCGCTATCTACTATCTGCTGCCACTGGTCGTCGCCCTCGCGTTCCTCATCGCGTTCGAGGTCCAGCGCCAACGTAACCGTGTAGCGGAAGTCGCGAGCCTGGCCAGTGGAATCGTGGGGCGCTGGGTGCCGGCGCTCGTTCCCCAGATTCTCAGCATCACCACGTTCGCCGCCGGCGTCATTCTGATCGTCTCGGGCGCGACTCCGGCGGTGCGGAGCAGAGTGACGGCGCTCGACTCGGTGCTTCCTCTCGGGGTCATCGAGCTGTCGCACTTCGCGGCGAGCCTGGCCGGCGCGGGCCTGGTGATTCTGGCGTGGGCAATCCGGCGCCGGCTCGACGCCGCTTACACGCTTACCATCGCGACGCTCGTGATCGGGATCGTAGCGTCGCTGCTCAAGGGCCTCGATTGGGAGGAAGCGGTGGCGCTCACTCTCGTGCTCGCCGCGGTGATTCCGTCCCGTCGGGCGTTCTACCGCAAGGCCGCAATCACGAGCGAGCCGTTTCCCAACGGATGGATCGCCGCCGTCGTCGTCGTCGCCGTGGTGACCACGTGGCTCGCGTTCTTCTCCTACAGAAACGTCGACTTCACCAGCCCGGTATGGTGGGAGTTCAGCGGCCGCGGCGACGCTCCCCGCTCGTTGCGCGCGATGATCGGCGTGCTCGGCGCCTTGCTGCTGTTCGCGCTCTCGCGCAAGCTTCGGCATGCCAACGCGGAGCCTGACCTTCCGTCTCCGCGGCAGCTCGACATCGCGGCGCAAATTGCCGCCGGCTCTCCGGACACGATCGCCCACCTGGCGATGCTCGGCGACAAAGCCCTGCTCTTCAGTGAGACGGGCCGAAGCATGATCATGTACGGCGTGGCAGGCCGCAGCTGGATCGCGCTCGGCGATCCCCTTGGGCCTGAGAGCGAGCGAGGCGAGCTCGCATGGAGATTCCGCGAGAACGCGGACCAGCACGGTGGATGGCCGGTCTTCTACGAGGTCAGCGCGAAGCACCTGCCCATATACATCGACCTCGGCCTTACACTCTTCAAGCTCGGCGAGGAAGCGATCATCCCCCTCCCCGACTTCTCGCTCGAGGGCGGCGTCCGAAAAGCGCTCCGGCGCACGCGCAAGGACGCGGTGAAGGCTGGGGCCACTTTCGAGATGATCCCGGCTGAGGACACGCACATCTTCCTCCCTGGACTCAGGCAGATCTCGGACGAGTGGCTCGCCACCAAGCGCACGAAAGAAAAAGGGTTCTCGCTCGGCCGCTTCGACGAGCAGTATCTCAGCGGCTTTCCAGTTGCGTTGATTCGGGTCGGTGACGCGGTTGTGGCATTCGCCAACGTATGGCTCGGCGCCGACTGCACGGAGATATCGGTCGACCTCATGCGCTACACGTCGGTCGCACCTCCGGGCGTGATGGAGTTCCTGCTCATCGAGTTGATGCTGTGGGGCCGCGAAAACGGTTATCAGAGATTCAACCTCGGCATGGCGCCGCTGTCGGGGATCGAGAATCGCAGCCTGGCGCCGCTGTGGAACAGGGTAGGCGCGCTTCTGTTCAGTCGCGGTGAGCCGTTTTACAACTTCCAGGGTCTCAGGCAATACAAGGAGAAATTCGATCCGATATGGGAGCCGAGGTACCTCGCATCGCCGGGCGGACTGGTGCTGCCAAGAATTCT
>DASWBC010000403.1:0-28335 GCA_036390815.1 Gemmatimonadaceae bacterium | reverse complement strand
GCTTTGCTCTCGAGGCGGCGTACCTTCCTCCGGTAACGATCGCGAGAGCTACGCCGAACCTGTTCAGCTTCGCCGTCTCGCACGCTAACCATTTCGCGCTCGGACCCGTATCTAACGGAACGACTCTCATGCTGCGCGTACACGGCACCTTTGGAAATGTCAAAGGAGCGATCACCTGTCCTGAGTCGCAGCTTCAACAAACGGCGCCCTTGAATCCCTGCTACGGGTCGAATCCATCGAAGGACACGTTCCATCCCGATATGTTTGGGGGCGAAATTGCCGCCGGGTTTGCCCCGGGGGTTCGTGGGATCTCGTTCTACGGTGGTGCTGGCGTAAACAGGATCGATCCGCACTTTCAGGTCGGGTTCACCAGTCAGTCCGGCAGCGTAGACAGGACCCAGGTCGAGCTGGAGAAGCCCCTCTATCGCGCCGCGGTCTTTGGCGGGCTGACCGTGGTCCTTCGGCAGATACTGGACGTCGGAGCCCAGGTCTATTCCGTGCCGGCGGACGCCACTCTATTCCGGCTCATGGGCGGAATTCGAATTCGTTGAGCGTAATGACGGAAATGCTTGCAGTGGCAAAGGAAGCTCTACCGTAGGACTCGTCAACACACCGACATCCTCTTCGCGCGCGGGAATCGCCACGCATCCAGAAGCGTCCAGTCCGGCACGTTCCGGGCTTTCTGATTCTCTGGCGCTCGGTGAAACTATGACTTAGATATTCCAGGAACAAATGTCCACTTTCCACAAACAAGTGAGAGAGTGGGGAAAACTATTGCCAAAACCTCCTGTGAGCCCACTCTCAGAAAGCACTATGGACGAGTTGCGGACTGCGCTCACGGAGCAGCTCAAACGGCCTGACGGCCCGACCCCAGAGCTCGCCGCTCTCTTGAAGGAAGTCGGCCGAGAGGCGCACGAAAATGACATTCCTCCCGAGGAGCTCATAGTTATTTTCAAGGAGCTTTGGAACTCCCTCGCCGAATCATTGCGCCCACAGAATGCGGATCAGTACGAACGCGTCAGACAGCGGCTCGTGACGCTTTGTATCCAGGCGTATTACGCCGAGTAGTTAAAACGGGATATCTTGCGGGCGTGCCCCATCCGAGAGCGGCACACCTCTGGCGTTGAGTAAGTGACGTGGCAACAGCAATTCCGCCCAAGGCTCCAACAACAATTCTGAGTCGTCTCTTCGGCCGTTCGCGAAACGGGTCTGGCGAAGAACTCGTCGGTCCGATTCGTGGCGAAGTACTCGGTCTCGAGCGACTCGGCGAGCGCGCGCGAGCCGTGGCGCGCGGTCATCACCTGCTCCCGGCGCAAAAACAGCGGGGAGTGGGCCCGCTTCTACTTCGTCTCGAGGACACGAGACAAGTTCTCGACCGCGTCTATCACGAGCTGAACAACGGCGCGGAGCGTGGCCTCGACATCAGCCCGGCTGGAGACTGGCTGCTGGACAACTTCTACATCGTCCAGGAGCACATCAGGGAAATCCGCACAAATCTTCCCAAGGGTTACTACGAGGAGCTTCCCAAGCTCGCCACGGGATCGCTCGCCGGTTATCCGCGAGCGTACGAAGTGGCAATCGAACTGATAGCGCACACGGAAGGCCACCTCGATCTCGACAACATCACGCTCTTCGTTCGCGAGTATCAGACCGTCACCCAGCTTCGCATCGGCGAGCTGTGGGCGATCCCGACGATGCTTCGATTGGGTCTGGTCGAGAACATCCGGAGAATGGCGCTGCGTGTTGCCGCGCGCTTGCAGGAAGTCGAGTCAGCCGATCGAGCCGCCACGACCCTACGTGAGGCCAGTGAAGAGTCTTCGCGCGCGCTCGCGGCCGCACTCGCCGCGTTCGTCGACAATCACCCGCCGTTCACGCCGACCTGGGTAGCGCGATTCCTACAACAGGTCCGGTCGTACCAGACGAACTTCACGCCGCTGATCTGGCTCGAGCAGTGGATTGCGGAAGACGGACCGAGCGCGGAAGAGGCAGCAACGCGATCGAATCGCAGAGTTGCGCTGACGCAGGTGACGGTCGCGAACAGCATCACGAGTCTTCGCACGATTTCGCGGCTGGACTGGAAGGACTTCGTTGAATCGCAAAGCGCGACGGAAAAGCTTCTGCGCCAGGATCCAAGCGGCCACTACCAGGCGATGACATTCGGAACCCGGGATCATTACCGCCACGTGGTCGAGCACATTGCGAAGCGGGTCAAGCGACCGGAAGCAGAAATCGCGAGCGATGTGCTGGGACTGGCGAAGCTCGCCGATCCGATCGATGCGAGACACGCGCATGTCGGCTATTTCCTGGTGGACATCGGGCGCCAGGTTCTCGAGGAGAAGGTTGGATACACTCCACCGCCCGGTGAATGGCTGCATCGCTGGACACAGCGGCATCCCAACACACTGTATTTCGGCGGGATAACCGTGTTCACGATTCTCGCGATCGCGGTGATTCTGGAAGTTGCAGAGGGCGCGTCGCTGATGGTTCAGCTGGTCCTCGCGCTCGTTGCTCTAATTCCCGCGAGCGAAATCGGAATCAGCGTCATCAACCAGCTTATAACACTGCTGATGCCGCCACGATTGCTGTCCAAGCTCGAGCTACGTGACGACGGAATTCCGGAAGAGTACATGACGGCAGTGGTCGTGCCGACGCTCCTTGGGAGCGTGCACGGGGTGGAAGAAGCGCTCGAGCACCTAGAGGTGCAGTATCTCGCCAACCGCGATCCTAACCTGCAGTTCGCGATACTGAGTGATTTCACGGACTCTCCAACCGAGCACCGGCCTGACGACGAGGCGATTCTCGCCGCCGCCGCGGCGGGGACCAAGAACCTGAACGCGAGGTACGCAAACGCAGGTGAGGATGTGTTTTTCCTCTTTCACCGCCCGCGACTCTGGAATCCGAAACAGAATGTGTGGATGGGATGGGAGAGAAAGCGCGGCAAGCTTGCCCAGTTCAACAAATTTCTGCGCGGGGGAGCGCGAGACGCGTTTACAACGATCATCGGCGATACGAGCAGGCTCGCTTTCGTACGCTACGTCATCACGCTCGACTCGGACACGGTGCTGCCGCGGGACGCGGCGCAGCTTCTCGTCGGAACGATCGCGCACCCGCTCAACCGCGCGCACTACGACCCGCAAATCGGACGCATCACCGAGGGATATGGGATCGTCCAGCCGCGGGTTGGCGTGTCGCTCACGAGCGCGCACAAATCCTACTTCGCATCGATCCACTCCGGGCACCCTGGCGTAGATCCTTACACGACGGCCGTATCCGATGTGTACCAGGATCTCTATGGCGAGGGCAGCTTCACGGGAAAGGGGATCTACGATGTCGATGCTTTCGAGGAAGCTACGCACGGGAGATTTCCAGAGAACACACTGCTCAGCCACGATCTGATCGAGGGAACATGGACGCGCGCCGGGCTGGCGACCGATATCGAAGTGTACGACGACTATCCGGCGCGCTATCTGACATTTACGCGCCGGAAGCACCGGTGGATTCGCGGCGACTGGCAGCTGCTCGGCTGGCTGAAGGGTACCGTTCCAGGTCCGGACGGACGGATGCAGAACCGCCTGTCGGCGATATCGCGCTGGAAGATCCTCGACAATCTACGCCGGAGTCTGGTCGAGATCTTTCAACTGATGATGCTGGTCGTCGGCTGGGTCCTGTTGCCGGGGTCATTCGTTCAGTGGACGGGAATCGTGCTGGTGGTTATCGCCTTTCCCTGGCTTCTCTCCCTGACGATTTCACTCCTGCGACCGCCACGTGACCAGTCGTGGCTGGCGTACTATCTGGCCGTGGGACGTGATGCAATCACTAACGGTCAGCAGTTCGCTCTGGCCGTCGCTTTCCTCCCGCATCAGGCCGTCGTATCCGCCGACGCGATCATCCGCACGCTCTACAGGCTGTTGATCAGCCATCGGAAGCTTCTCGAGTGGCAAACCGCATCGCAGGTCGAGCGCGCGCTCGGCGTTGGATCGCAGCGTGAAACATGGCGCAAGATGTGGCCGGTTACCGCCCTGTGTCTGGTTCTGAGCGCACTCATCGGCTTGCACGTAACGGTGGGCGGCACCCTGACCTCGGACGAGCGTTTTCTGTTCATCATGGGGACGTTGCCGCTGGTACTGGCCTGGTTTGCGAGCCCGAGCATCGCGTTCGCGCTGAGCCGGCCGGCAATTCTCGGCGAGATCCATCTGACGGATACGGAGCGACAGGCAGCACTTCGGTACGCAAAGCTGCACTGGACGTACTTCGAGAAATTCGTTACGGAGGAAACACACTGGCTCGCGCCCGACAATTTCCAGGAGGACCCGGAGCCGGTTCTGGCGCTCCGCACATCGCCGACCAACATCGGGCTCCAGCTGCTCTCGACGGTGAGCGCGGTGGACTTTGGCTTCATCACCAGGTCGGACATGATCGATCGCGTGGAGAAAGTCTTCCGCTCTCTCGAGCGGATGCGGCGCTTCCACGGCCACTTCTTCAACTGGTACGACCTGAACGAGCTGCGCGTGCTCGAGCCGGGGTATGTGTCGACGGTGGACAGCGGAAATTTCGCAGGGCATCTGATCGCGCTCAAGCAGGCTTGCTACGAGATGCTGAAGGATCCGGCGTGCTCCGAACTGGATGCGAAGCGGCTGAAGGCGATTGCGGAGCGCGCGCACGCCTACGCGGTGGAGATGGATTTCCGCTTCCTGTACGATACCAAGCGAAAGCTGTTCACGATCGGCTATCACATCGGCAGCAACACCGTGGACAACTCGTACTACGATCTGCTCGCCTCGGAATCACGACTCGCGTCATTCATAGCCATCGCGAAGGACGATATCTCGGTCGATCACTGGTTCAGGCTCGGCCGCTCGCTGACGGCCACCGCCGGGACAAGAACGCTGCTGTCCTGGAGCGGCAGCATGTTCGAGTATCTGATGCCGGCTCTGGTGATGCAGACCTTTCCCTTTACGCTGCTCGACCAGACGCATAAGGGAAGCGTCAGACGTCAGATCGCGTACGGCGCGGAGCGGGGCGTGCCGTGGGGCGTATCTGAATCCGCGTACGCGGTGCGGGACAGGCTGCACACGTACCAATACCGCGGCTTTGGCGTTCCGGATCTGGCGCTCAAGCGCGGGCTGAGCAAAGAGCTGGTTATTGCGCCGTACGCCACTGTGCTGGCGATGCTGGTGGAGCCGCGTCAATCGCTCAAGAATCTGACGACTCTCGAGAATGAGGGGGCGCTCGGTCCCTATGGATTCCGCGACGCTCTCGATTACACCCGACCTTCTCCCGGTTCCCGCAAGACGATCGTGTGCACTTTCATGGCGCACCACATCGGGATGAGCATCGTCGCGCTCGACAACGCACTCAACCAGCAGATTTGGCCGCGCCGCTTCCACCTCGATCCACTCGTGCGCTCCGCGGAGCTAGTGCTGCAGGAGCGGATCCCCCGTCGCCTCACGGTCCAGGACGTCCAGGGCGATGATGCGGCGCGGGTACCGAGCGAGACGGAGAAGCCCGCCGTGCGCGAGATCGAGACGCCGCACACTCCGCAACCGGTCGTCGGCATTCTCGGGAATGTGCCGTACACGACTCTGATCACGAATGCGGGCGGCGGGTTCAGCCGGTACGGGAATCTTGCCGTCACCCGGTGGCGTCACGATTCGACGCGCGATAACTACGGGCAATGGTGCTATGTGAAGGACCTGAGCACCGGCCACGTCTGGTCGACGGCGCACCAGCCGTCGGGGACGGAGCCGCAGTGGTACCGTGTGCTGTTCGCCAGCGACCGCATCACGTTCATTCGCCGCGACGGCGACATTGACACCGTTACCGAAATTGCAGTCGCATCGGACGATGCGGCAGAAGTGCGGCGTGTGATGCTGACGAACAGATCGCTCCAGACGCGTGAGATCGAGCTGACGAGCTACTCCGAGGTCGTGCTGGCCCCGCCCGACACAGACCGTTCTCATCCAGCGTTTGCCAATCTGTTCGTGCAGACGGAATTCCTGGAAGGGAAGGCGGCGCTTCTCGCCACGCGTCGGCCCCGTTCCGCAACCGAGGCGGCAATCTGGTGCGCGCACGTCGTAGCATGCGGAGCGGAGCTCGTCGGAAAGGTCACCTGCGAGACTGATCGCGCCAAATTTATCGGTCGCGGGCGATCGGTGAGAAATGCCGAAGCGCTCGATGAAGGCGCGGATCTGTCGGGAACGGTTGGCGCGGTGCTCGATCCGATCTTCTCTCTGCGTGTAAAGGTGCGGATTCCACCAGGCGGATCGACGCACGTCGCGTTCACGACCTTCATCACCGAGCAGAAAGAGCGCGCGATAGAGCTGGCCGATCTGTATCACGATCCGTACAGCGCCCGGCGCGCCCTCGATCTGTCGTGGGCGCAAGCGCAGGCGGAGCTACGCGATCTCGGAATCGCGCCCGCCGATGCGGCGCTGTATCAGGACCTCGCCGGTCATTTGATGTTCCCGCACCCGGGATTCCGGCCGGCGCAGAGCGACGTAGAAGAGAACAAACTCGGACAACAGGCGCTATGGACGCTTGGCATCTCCGGCGACTGGCCGATACTTCTCGCTACAATTGAGAGCTCCGTGGGAATGCCGAGCGTGAGGCAGCTGCTCAGGACGCATCATTACTGGAGGCTCAAGGGAATCACCTGCGATCTGGTGATTCTGAACGTGCACCCGGCGACGTACATGCAGGAGCTGAGCGACGAGTTGCTGGCAACCACGATGGCGTCCAGCGAGGCAGGCCTGCTCGATCGACCTGGCGGTGTGTTCATCCGTCGGGCTGATCTCCTCAAGCCGGAGGAAATCACGCTGCTCAAGGCGATGGCGCGCGTGCAGGTGAATTGCGACGGGCTCGGGCTTGGGAACTTCCTGGAATTCCCAGGGGTCGAGGACAGATATCCACCCAAGCTCGAGATCATGAACCGCGACATTGTGCCTCTCGGCACGGTGGCGATCCATGCGGAGACTGCTGATCCAGGCACGGGCCTGCAATGCTTCAACGGACTCGGCGGATTCAACGGAGATGGTGAGTATGAGATCCACCTGACGGGCAGCGATCTGCCGCCGGCGCCATGGGTCAACGTCGTCGGCAATCCGGTCGCCGGATTCATCGTCAGCGAAGGTGGAAGCGGTACGACCTGGGCGGGGAACAGCTTCTTCTATCGCCTTACTCCCTGGCACAACGATCCGGTGCGGGATCCATCGAGTGACTGCGTCTTTTTGCGCGACGATGCGAACGGCGATCTTTGGACGGCGACGCCCTGTCCGATTCGCGAGCCGACGCCATACAAGGTTCGACACGGCGCGGGTTACTCAGTCTTTGATCACACGCACAAGGGACTGGCGAGCTCGTTCAGGCTCGGCGTCGATAAGACCGATCCGGTAAAGATCAGCGTGCTGACCTTGCGCAACGATGGCGGCACGCGGAAGAAGCTTACCCTCACCTGGTATGTGGAGTGGGTGTTGGGCGTAAATCGCGAGCTGACGCAGTATCAGATTCGCACGACCTTCGACGAGGCCACGCAGTCGATGTTCGCGCGGAATTACTTCGACGTCCAGTTCGCCGAAACGGTCGCGTTCGCATCGATCAGCGAGCGTGTCGCCTATTATACCGCCGACCGCCGGGAGTTTCTCGGTCGAAACGGAACGGTCTCGAGTCCAGCGGCGCTCGAGCGTGCGGGATTGTCGGGAGCGATCGGCGCGACGATCGATCCGTGCTGCGCGCTCCAGGTGAGTGTCACGATCGAACCGGGCGAAACGCGCGAAATCGTCATGCTCCTCGGCGCAGCCGAAGGCGAAGACGCGGTGCGGGACATCATCGCGCGAAACCGCACAGCCGCCGACGCGAAACGGGCGGTCGATTCGAACATCCGCGACTGGGACAAGAGACTTGGCGCCATCAAGGTCAAGACCCCGGAGCCGAAGTTCGATCTGATGGTAAATCGATGGTCTCTGTACCAGGCGCTGTCGTGCCGCATGTGGGCGCGCACCGCGCTGTACCAGTCAAGTGGCGCGTTCGGATTCCGCGACCAGCTGCAGGATGTGATGGCATTTGTATATGCGGATGCGGCGGTTGCGAGAGAGCACATAATTCGGGCGGCATCCCGCCAATTCGTAGAAGGCGACGTCCAGCACTGGTGGCATCCACAGACCGGTCGCGGAGTGCGAACCCGGTTCTCGGATGATCTGATCTGGCTGCCGTATGTCATCGATCACTATGTAAACGTCTCGTGCGATCGCGGGATATTCGACGTCGAGGTTCCCTACCTGACGATGCGGCTGTTGAACCCGGACGAGCATGAGATTTACGAGCTACCGAAGGTCACTTCCGAGGTTGGGAGCATCTACGATCACTGCGTTCGAGCACTGAAGAAGGCGTGCACTGCCGGCGTGCACGGTCTACCGCTCATCGGGAGCGGTGACTGGAACGACGGAATGAACAGGGTCGGAATCGAAGGAAAGGGAGAGAGCGTCTGGCTCGCGTGGTTCCTGATCTCGACGCTGCGCAAGTTCGCCGTTCACGCGGAAAAGCGCGGCGACACGGCGACTCGCGATGACGTGCTGGCAAAAGCCGAAGGTTACGCCGAGGCGGTGGAGAGCTCAGCCTGGGATGGAGAATGGTATCGCCGGGCGTACTTCGACGATGGCTCGCCGCTCGGATCGCGCACGAGCGACGAATGTAAGATCGACTCGATTGCCCAGAGCTGGAGCGTCATTTCCGGCGCCGGGAGCTCGGAGCGAACCCGAATCGCCATGCAGTCCCTGAACAAATATCTCGTACGCGAAGACGCGCGGCTCATACTGCTGCTCACGCCGCCGTTCGACAAGACGACGCACGATCCCGGCTACATTCAGGGTTATCTACCGGGCGTGCGCGAGAATGGAGCCCAGTATACGCATGCCGCGCTCTGGGCAGTGCTCGCGACAGCGTTGCAGGGAGATGGCGATCGGGCGTTCGAGTTGTTCCAAATGCTCAATCCGATCACGCACTCGGACAGCGCAAAGGCGGTCGACATCTACAAGGTGGAGCCGTATGTCGTCGCGGCCGACGTTTACACCGCGAAAGGACACCTCGGACGCGGTGGATGGACGTGGTACACCGGCTCGGCGAGCTGGATGTACCGTACGGCCCTCGAGGCGATACTCGGCTTCCGCCAAGTCGGCGAAGAGCTTTTCATCGAGCCGTGCATTCCGGCGAGGTGGAAAAAGTTTACCATCGAATACCGTTTCAGGTCATCGACTTATGAAATCTCAGTCGAGAATCCAGACGGGCTGGAACGCGGCGCGGCCGAATTGACGGTCGATGACAGGCGAGTCGAGAGAGCTGTCAATCTGATCGATGATGGCAAGCATCACCGAGTCATTGCTTTGCTGCGTCCTTCTCCTTCTCCGGCCGCGGCTCACGAGAAGCAGGAGAAAGCCCGACTATAGCAGGGCCGTTGACAACCTTGCCGTACGGATCGAAGCGTGATCCGTGGCACGGACAGTCCCATGTTCTCTCGGTGTCATTCCAGTGAACGATGCAGTAGAGATGGGTGCAGACGGCCGATAGCTGGTGGATGTCGCCTCCTTCATCGCGGTAAACAGCAATCTTGCCTCTACCGCGACCGATGACGGCTCCTTCACCCGGTTTGATCGCCGCGACGTCGCCAGCGTCACTGCCCGTGAACCAATCCTTGTACTGCTCCGCGACATTGAGGTTTTCCTTCACGAACTCCGGGGTCGCGCGGATACTGATGCGGGAAGGATCGTAGAGTCGAGCCCATTGATGTTTGCGTCCCTGGACCAGCTCGTTGAGGATGATGCCAGCGATCGTGCCGTGGGTCATCCCATTTCCTGAATCGCCAGTGGCGATCCAGATGTGCTCGTCTCCGCCCGGATTCTTGCCGATGTAGGCCATGTAATCGACGGGCTCGATCACCTGGCCCGACCAGCGATAGTCCAGGCGCTCAACCATCGGAAAGCGCTCGCGAGTCCATTGCTCGAGACGCACGAATCTTTCTTCGGTGTCCGCGGCCTGGCCGGTTTTGTGATCTTCGCCGCCGACGATCAGGATGTCGTAATCCAGCTCGTGCCCGGATCTATCGTCAGCGTGCTGAATGCGGATGTAGTGGTAGGGATCAGGAGTATCCCAGTACAGTCCCTGGGGGACCGATCCTTTCGGAATTCGCGCCCCGATCACGTAGGTGCGATACGCGGCCTGCTTGCTGTGGATGATGAGCCAGTCGTTGACCGGCGTGTTGGTGCATACGACGACGTTGTCCACGCTGATGACGTGGCCATCACTCGTCGTCACCTGCGCGGGCTCGCCATCCACGATTTTCTCTGCGTGCACGCCAGTGTAGATCTTGCCGCCGTCTCGAAGAATCGCGCGAGCGAGACCCTTCAGGTACTTGAGCGGGTGGAACGTAGCCTGCCGAGGAAATCGGAGCGCCGGTCCGCTGTCCCAAAATCCGAACGGGATACGATCGACGAGCTGCGTATCGGTTATTCCAGCGCGTTGGGTTGCTTCGAGCTCTCTTTCGAGGTCCTTGCGCGTATTCTCGCCGCCAAGAAAGAGGAAGCCTTCGACGCGTTGGAAATCGCAGTCGATGTCTTCCATCGACGCAATGGTTTCGATTCGATGAATCGCCGACATATGACTTTCGGCTGCCAACCTGGCACCTTCCTCGCCGTGCATCTTCTCGATGTTGTAGTAGCGATCGTCGAGGGCGGCGGTAAGATGAGCGGTAGTGCGACTCGTCTCTCCACCACCGATTGGTCCGTCGTCGATCAGAACAACCGCGCGACCAGCGCGCGCGAGCAAATAGGCCGTGGTCATGCCGGCGATGCCGGCACCAATGACGCAAACGTTCGACCGCAGATCCTGGGTAAGCGGTTGAAACTGCGGCACTTCGGTGGTGTCCATCCAGACGGAGGTCGTGTGACCTGAGTCGCTGTGCATGGGTGATCTCGTGCGATGATTGGTGCGAGTCGTGCGGCTCGGAGACGGGCAATGGCGCATACGACATGCCATGTGCTACTCTAGAATCCGCAGACATTCGTGAGCCTTCGACGCAGAGAACGTCGCTTTCCTCTACGAAACTCGGGTAACCTAGGTCGGGAGAAACGTCATGAGTAGACATTCCAAGCACACGTGGGTCGTCGATGTGATCGAAGATGGGTCCGCTTCGATCGAAGTTGACGGCCGCGCGGTAACGCCGATTCCCGCGTGGTTGTTGCCCGAGGGCGTGAGGGAAGGCGATGTGCTGTCGGTGACTCACGACAGAGGGGAAGGGAAATCCACGCTCGTGATTGAAACCGACCCCGACGCGAAGAGAAAAGCGCTCGACAAATCGGCGAAACAGGTCTCGAAGAAATCGAAGAACGATCGCGGTGGGGATATTCAGCTCTAACCGTCAGGCCTCTATCTCGCTCCCGTCGCACATCCAGGCTGTTGCGATACCCGGTCGCTCGGCCCATTGAGATCTGTGCCGCCACGCTCCGGTGTGATCGTGAATCCGCCGCCGACTGTTCCAGGCGTGCGGATTGTGATCGTGCCGTTCTGGTCGGTTCGATACCACGGCACGCGGGCACCGCGATAGATCTTCTTCGCCTGAGTGTGCATATGGCCATAGCCGTTACCAGTGCCGACCGATGCAACGACCCACTGCGGATCCGTCAGCGCAAGGTAGCGCGGCGTGACGCCGTTGCAGCTTCCATGATGATCGGCCTTGAGAACATTCACCCGCATTCCGGGATTCCGGGCGTAGCCCGCGGTCTCGAACCAGTTGATTTCCTCGTGCTCCGCATCTCCCGCGAGCCACATCGTAAATGATGCGGAATCGGGCCCGATCAACTTCACTGCAGTCGAGCGGTTGTTGGCCCCGTCACCGCTGGGAAATGGCGCCATGATGTGCAATTTTGCGCCGCCGGTCATCGTAATGGTGCAAATCGGATGTCCGTTGGAGCACGGATCATCGGTGTCGCGATAGATCAAGCTGTCGCGATCCATTCGAGACAGTATCGAATCACGAAGGCCGGTGAGCGTTGCGGCCGCGGAAGGATCCTTATTCTCGAAGAGATACCGGACGTGAATGCGCCGATCGGTCTTGAAGAGCTCGCGGAGACCGCCGTAGTGATCGAGATGCTGGTGAGAGAGGATCACAACGTCGATGGTCGAGTTGTTGAGATTCAACGAATCGAGATATCGTCCGAACGCGGCGGTATCAGGGCCACCGTCGATGATCACCCTGCTCGATCCGTTCCTGATGTAAGTGGCATCTCCCTGTCCGATGTCGAGGAGGCGGACGATCAGTTCTCTGCCGCCAGAGTCAGTGACGAAACTGGCCACCGGAGGTTTGGCCGTTTTGTGCCTGGCGCGTCGCTCGTGGGTTCTGGATGACGGCTTCGTGCGCTTCGACCGCTGCTGCTGCCCCTCGATCAAAGCGGCCAGCGTTGCCAGTGCAAGAAAAAAGAAGACAGCGCGTCTGAGCATCGTTATCAATGACCCGGGCAGACAATCAGCCGCAAGGTCGCCGACCTGTTAGGTATCGGCCTGGTCGTTTCAGGACGCGTGTAATCTTTGCCCTACTTGCTCGGACGGCTAGACGACGATCTGCCGTAGAACCGCGCGCACCGGAGCGGCATCGAGAGCCATGAGCTTGAGCGGAAATGCCATCAGCTCATACATGGTGGGCGTAATTCGCCTGAGATCGAGGTTCTCCAGGATCGCAGCGTTACCCGAGAATAGCATGATGTGGACAGGAAGATTCTTGCTGTCTCTGGGATCCACCGAGGGAGAATCGACGCCGAGCAGGCGCAGGCCACGCCCGAGCAGCGTGCGGACACACGATTCGGAGAGAGTCGGCCAGTCCTCGGGGAAGGCACCGCTCGCAATCGTTCGACCCGTCCGCAAAAGCAGCCGCTCGACGAATGGCAGTGATTGGATCTTTTCGAGGTCCTCGATCTCGATCTCCTTATTGAGAGTCGAAACATCGACGACAATCGCCGGACCGAAGAAGGCGTCGAGT
Source organism: Gemmatimonadaceae bacterium (assembly GCA_036390815.1). Lineage (GTDB taxonomy): Bacteria > Gemmatimonadota > Gemmatimonadetes > Gemmatimonadales > Gemmatimonadaceae > UBA4720. Next base: position 15,317 of record DASWBC010000403.1, on the reverse strand, counting down.
GATAGCTCGTGCGAGCCCGACCATCCCTCTCGCACGTGAAGCGGCGCATCCGCATGCGTGCCGACGTGCGGGCTCGCGGTGAAGGACGACACGTTGACACTCGCGCCCGCCGCCATCGAGGAAGCCCACCCACACGTGAATGGTGTGTCGCCCGGCCATTCGGGCGTGTCGGGATTGAGCGTAACGCTGATGTCGCGGAGCATGGGCTCGCTCTCGCTCACGATAACGACCTTACCAGAATCCGGCATCCGTGATTATTTTTTCCCCACAAGCTTCCTGGCCGTCTCGAACATGCGATCCGCCGTGATGCCGAGGTGTTCGTAGATAGTGGGAGCCGGGGCAGATGCGCCAAAGCGCTCGAGTCCGATGATGACGCCATCGTCTCCCACCCAGCGATACCAGGACATCGGATGCGCTGCCTCGATCGCGATGCGCTTTACGCCCTTTGGCAGAACACTGTCGCGATACGCCTGATCCTGCCTCGCGAAAAGCTCATGACTCGGCATGCTCACGGCGCGGGCACGAATTCCCTCGACCTCCAGCTTCTTCTGAGCCTCGAGAATCAGCGAGACCTCCGAGCCACTCGACATCATGACGACCTGAGGTACGCCACCGGTCGTGTCCGCGAGCACATATGCGCCGCGCGCCAGTCCGCTGGCAGGGGCGTATTTCGATCGATCGATGAAGGGTAGTTTTTGTCGCGTCAGTACCAGCGCGACCGGACCCTTGTGCTTGAGAGCAGCCCGCCAGGCCTCCGCCGTTTCCGACGCATCGGCCGGTCTGATGAGCGTCATGTGGGGAATCGCGCGCAGCGCACTCAGCTGCTCGATGGGTTGATGCGTCGGCCCGTCTTCGCCGAGTCCGATCGAATCGTGCGTGTAAACGTAGATGACGTGACGCTCCATGATGCACGCCAGCCTCACCGGCGGTCTCATGTAGTCCGAGAAAATCAGGAAGGTCGCACCGTATGGAATGATGCCGCCGAACAGTGACATCCCGTTCATGATCGACCCCATCCCGTGCTCGCGAATCCCAAAATGGAAATTGCGGCCGCCGTAGCTCTCCGCGGAGAAACTTGGCTCGCCCTTGATGATGGTGTTGGTGGAGCTGGCCAGATCGGCGGAGCCTCCCATCAGCTCGGGTAGCTTTTTTGCGATGGCGTTGATGACGACGCCCGACGCGGCGCGGCTCGCGACGTTGCCGTCCTTGGCCGTGAACACCGGGATTGCTTCCTCCCATCCATCCGGTAAATCACCGCGAAGCCGGCGCTCGAGCTCCTTCGCGAGAGCTGGATTCGCGGTCTTGTAAGCGACGTAGATCTTTTTCCATCCGGGTTCTGCCTTCGCTCTCTGTTTCCCCGCTTCGCGCCAATAGCTGAGCGCTTCCGGCGCGACGTAGAAGGGCTCCAGCGATGGATAGCCGAGCGCCTTCTTGGTGAGAGTGATCTCGTCCTGGCCGAGTGCGGAGCCGTGTGCCTCGGCGGTGTCGTGCTTGTTGGGACTACCGTAGCCGATGTGTGAGCGAACGACGATCAGCGATGGCTTGGATTCCTCTGCCTTTGCCGCATCGATCGCGCGGTTGAGCGCGGCGAGGTCGTTGACGTCGGCGACGTGCTGCACGTGCCAGCCATAGGCCTCGAACCGGGCTCCGGTGTCGTCGCTGAATGTGAGCGCGGTGTCGCCTTCGATCGTGATGTGATTGTCGTCGTAGAAGCCGATCAATTTTCCGAGTCTTGTGTGGCCGGCGAAGGATGCCGATTCGTGGGAGACGCCTTCCATCATATCGCCATCGCTGGCGATGAAATACACGTGATGGTCGATGATCTTCTGGTCACGGTTGAACACCGCGCCCATATGCGCCTCGGCCACCGCCATACCAACCGAGTTGCCGATCCCCTGGCCCAGCGGGCCGGTGGTCGTCTCGACGCCGGGCGTGTGACCGAGCTCGGGATGCCCAGGCGTCTTGCTCTCCCATTGCCGGAACTGCTTCAGGTCATCGAGCGTGAGGTTGTAGCCGGTGAGATAAAGCACGCTGTACAGCAGCATCGATGCATGTCCCGCTGACAGGACAAAGCGATCACGATTCAGCCAACTGGGATCGGCCGGGTTGTAGCGGAGGTGCCGGGTCCAGAGCACGTAGGCGAGCGGCGCCAACGCCATCGGAGTGCCGGGATGGCCGGAGTCCGCCTTCTGAACGGCATCCATCGCGAGAACTCTGATCGCGTTGATGCACAGATCCTCCAGCGATTGGCCGGATCCGGAAGGTGGAGTCGAAGAAGAGGCTGTTGACCGGGGAGCGGTCGCGGTGTCGGCTGACTCGGACATTAGAAGCAGTGCGGCAGGTGATGAAAGATATGCGCGGCGGGCGTCACGCCGAAGGGGATTCTCATCTGAAGCTAGCTCATACGCGCGCGCGCCGCAGGGCGAACCAATCGGCCGCTTCGCGTACTTCGCTCGGCATCAGATTGTGGCCGGCCAACTGCCATTTCAGAGTGACTTCCGCCTGCGCCGACTCAAAAAGCCCGGCCAGCCGCTCGACACTGGCAACGGGAACGATGGGATCCATGCGACCGGCGGAGATGAACACAGCGGCGCCGGTGAGATCGCTCTTCTCACTTGGCTCGAATACGAGCATGGGGCGAAACAGGATCGCGCCCTGCAGGATCCCTGGCTCGACGAGCATCACTGTTGACGCGATGTTGGCGCCGTTGGAGTATCCGAGGGCGAAGACGCGAGATGGATCGAGCCGATATGTAACGACTGCCACTCGAATGAATCGTGCCAGCTCCTCCGCGCGCGAGCGCACTTCCTTCGGGTCAAACACACCTTCGGAGAGGCGCTTGAAGAAGCGCGGAGCTCCGGCCTCCAGAACGTTTCCGCGCGGGCTCACAATGGCGGCGCCTGGAGCGATCGCCTGTCCGATCCCGATCAGATCGTTCTCATCTCCGCCAGTTCCGTGCAGTACGATGAGCGTATCGCCGTGCGACGAATCCTCTGCGGGCAAAAAGCGGTGAATGAATCCGAGATCGTCGGTCATGCGTTGGGGCCATGCAGCTCGAGCGGCGTGTGGATGTTGGGGAGGAGCGCTTCGATCTCGAATCTTCGGGGCTCGAGCCAGCCGGGGAGCTTGAGCGACTGGCCGAGTGAATCGAGGCGTTCGTCGATGGCAAATCCGGGACTATCAGTCGCGATCTCGAAGAGTACTCCGCCGGGCTCCCGGAAATAGATCGATTTGAAGTAATCACGGTCCAGCTGTGGCGTGACGTTGTAGCCGAGCGTAGTCAGCTCGGTGCGAACCTTCATCTGCTCGGCTTCGCTGGAGCAGCGGAATGCCACGTGGTGCACTGTACCCGCCCCCATCACGCCGCTCCAAATGCCGGGCACGCAACGCAGGTCCACGATTGTACCGGGCGCGCCGTCTCCGCTCGAGTAGCGATAAATGCTCCCCTGCTCGCGCACCAGCTTGAATCCGAGTGTATTGGTGAGAAGCTGTCCCGTGAGCTCATTGGCATCGAGCCAGAGCGTGACAGAATAAAGGCCTCGGATCGCGTGCTCGGCGGGAACGCCCGCTCCCGACCAACCGGGATGGGCCGCAGCCGCCGGGTGCGCGACGAGCTCGCCCATGAATCCTTCGTGATCCTTGAATGCGATGACGCGCTCGTCCTCGTAGCGTGCAACGGGCTGCTCAAACTCCACCCTCTTCTTGATGAGTCGTTCGATCCAGAACCCGACGGAGCTGGGAAGGATCGAGAACGATGTGACGGCGATCTGGCCGCCACCCTGTCTGCCGCGACGCGCGTCCGGCCAGGGGAAGAAAGTGAGTATGCTGCCCGGACGTCCGGGTTCATCACCGAAGTAGAAGTGATAAGTGGTTGGATCGTCGAAGTTCACGGTGCGCTTGACCAGCCTCAAGCCGAGGATCCCGGCGTAGAAATCGAGATTTCTCTGCGGATCGCTCGCGATACCGGTGACGTGATGAATACCGGCGGTCCGGAAACCCTCCACCATTTCCCCTTTAGCAAAGCGGGAATTTACATCACGACGTTGGATGGCGAGATCATCGAGCGAGGCTTCGGGACCCGGTCTTCGGCTATGTACAAATGGGGATAAAGCGTTCCGGGAGCACTTAAACCGCCCCTGGCGGGCCCCGACGCCCGGCAAAAAGCCAAAGCAAGGTAGGAGTGTGCAAGTGAGGTGCTGACGCACGTCCCACAGTAGAACCTTTCTTCTACTGGTGTCTCATGCGCTCATTCCTTCTCGTACTCGCCCTCGGCTTTCCCACTCTGGTTTCAGGACAGATCGTCGATGGACCGCCGCGTCCGTGGCCCTGCCCGGTCCCACCTCCGTGTACGCGAGGCAGACCTTGCGTGATGCCGGCGTGCGGTATTCCGTCGCCCGATGTAGTGCGACAGAACAGCGACGTGCGCGTCGATCTCGTCGATCGTGTGCTGCGCTACGAGATCACCGAAACGTTCGTCAATCGCGGAAGCAGGGTAGGTGAAGCGGATTTCATGTTTCCGTTGCCGAAAGGCGCCGCGTTCCAGGATTTGAAGCTCTCTATCAATGGCGAGATGGTCGCTGGCGAGACAATGAGTGCCGACCGTGCACGTCAGATCTACGAGGAGATTGTCCGCCGGCAACGCGATCCGGCGTTGCTCGAATGGATGGGGTACGGACTGCTGCGCGCGAGAATCTTTCCGATTGCGCCGGGCGAAGAAAAGAAAGTCGTGGTGCGCTTTCAGACTGTCGCACCGCGAGAGGGCGATGCGCTGCGAGTCGACTACTTCCGTGGAATGCGGACGAACCAGCGGGCAATGAATCAGGAGCCAGAGGGGCGGACGTCTTTCGTGCTGACGTACCCCAACGACCCAACGTACGGAACGGCGTATTCTCCGACGCACTCGATCTTCGAGCAACGCTACGGATCAGAGAGCTCTGTCGACAGCTACGGGGATCGCTCATTCGCGTCGAACAATCGCGCATCGGTGCGACGGGTTGAGGTGAGGGACGCGCGTGGAGAGGTCACGCTCCTCATCCCAATCCGTCGCTCGACCAGCGCCGCGATCTCGCTGCTGGCGAACGCGCCGGGCAACGACGACGGCTTTGCGTTGATCACTCTTTCGCCGCCATCGATCCGTCCGCGCGCCGTGCCCCGCGACGTGACGTTTGTCATCGATGTGTCGGGCTCCATGAGCGGCCAGAAGATCGAGCAGGCGCGCGCAGCCGGGAAGCAGCTGCTGCGCACACTGTCGCCAATCGACCGATTCCGCCTGATCGATTTTTCCAGCGATGTGCGCACATTCCGAAACGACTTCTCGGCCGCGACCCGCGAGAACATTGGGGCGGCCGAGCGGTACCTCGATCAGCTGGACGCCGAGGGATCAACCAATATCTCCGGTGCGCTCGATGAGGCGTTGTCTGCTCCCGTTCAAGTGGGCAGGCTGCCGATCGTGCTGTTCTTGACTGACGGGCAGCCGACGGTTGGAGAGCGAGATGCTTCGGTGATTGCGTCGAACGTCGCGAAGGAGCGTGGATCGCGCAGGCTGTTCACTTTCGGAGTGGGCGCGGATCTCAACGTTTCATTGATCGAGCAGCTGGCGCTCGAGGGTCGCGGCACCGCGAGCTTTGTGCGCCCGGAGGAATCTGTAGAGCGCGCGGTGGGAATTGTCGCGAGCCGTCTGACGAGTCCGCTCGTGACCGATGTCCGTGTTCACGCCGACGGTGTACGACTTCTCAAGATGCATCCCTCGGGGCCGGTGGACATATTTGCGGGCGAGGATCTGGTGATACTCGCCCGCTATGACGGTAGTGGCAACGGGGTTGTGCGCTTCGACGGACAGACGACCAGTGGTCCGGTGAGCTGGAGCGCGCGCGTCAATTTCCCCGAGCGCTCGCGCGAGAATCCGTTCGTGGCGAGGCTGTGGGCCACTCAGCGGGTGGGATATCTGAGCGCGGAGAAGAGGAAGCATGGTGGATCGCAGGAGATCGACAATGAGATTCGTGATCTTGGAGAGCGCTTCGGCATTCCGACCGAGTTCTCCTCGTATCTCGTGGTCGAGCCTGGAATGAATCGCCAGAGAGTAATGGGTTCTGGTGGAACGCAGCTGAATGGAGCACTGTCTGCGGGCGTAGCAGCTACACCTGCTTCGCCGACCGTTCAATTCGAAGCCGCAAAGTCGGCAGCGGCACAACGGTCTGCGACCAACCTTTCGGCGGCAGACGCAGCCGTAGGCATGGGTGATTATACCAGCGCTGGTCGAGGTGATCGCGTGACCCGAGCTGGCAACGTGACCTTTGTATTGCGCGACAGCGTGTGGACCGATGTTCGGTACAAGCAGACCGGCACGGTGCTGCGGGTGAAGCCATTCTCCGACGCGTACTTCAAGCTGATCGAGCTGGTGCCGGAGCTGCGTGAGCCGTTTTCGGTTGGCGAACGGGTGATTGTCTCGGGCCGGAGCATGGCAATCGAGCTGACTACATCGGGAGTAGATCGCCTGACGGATCGCGACCTGACCATGATACGGGATCGCTGGTAGTCGCGTGACCGACGTCGAACGACTCTTCCGAACGTACAACGCCGCGTTGGTGCGATATCTGACGCGGCGTCTGGGGGATCGCGACTGGGCTGAAGAGGTGGCGCAGGAGACTTTCGTGCGGGCGTTGAGGCAGACTTCGATACAGAACGAGCGCGCCTGGCTGTTCGCGGTGGCGACGAATCTTGTGAGGGATGAAGCGAGGAAGGACATGAGACGCCGAAAGCATCTGGCACTGCTGGCGGAGGAGGAGCGCGATGAAATGGTCGAGCCGGAGGAGACTACGCTCGAGCGCGCTCAGGAAGCGGCGATGGCGCGCAAGGCAATAGACGCACTCGCTGAGAAAGACCGTCTTGCGTTGCTAATGCGGGAAGAGGGATTGGATTACAACGAAATCGCCGAAGCACTGCAGCTGTCGCCCGGATCGGTAGGGACAACGCTGTCGCGCGCACGCCGCCGCCTGGTGGAGAGCTACGAAGCGTTGCAGAAGAGTCAAGAAGAGAGAGAGAAGAATGCAGCATCCTGACGAAGGAACGATTCACTCGTGGCTGGACGGCGCTTTGAGCGCCGATGAAGCCGCACGTATCGAAGCGCACGTCCAGGAGTGTTCGCAGTGTGCGGTCGCGGTGGCGGAAGCGCGCGGATTCATCGCGGCGTCGTCACGGATTCTGACGGCGCTCGACAATGCGCCGCGCGGAGTGATACCGGTAACGGCGCCGAAGAAGCGCATCGATCCAATGGTGTGGCGGGTGGCGGCAACCGTACTCGTTGTGGCGGCGGGGACTTTCGTGGTGGTCCGGGATCGTGGGAGTGACGAGCAACCAACATCAGTGACTGCAGGTCGCGGCATCCTGTTGGAAAAGCGCGCCTCACTTCCGGAGCAAGCACCATCGGCGATAGGGCAAGCTCCAAGCGTGGGCGACGCAGCCGCACCGAAAGCAGCGGCGAGCAAAGCGCTGGCGATCGGGACCGCGAGGAAGACCGTGGTGAGCGACTCGAGCTCTGATGTTGCGTCGCGTGACAGCAAGGCAATCGCAAGTGCGGGCGTGATGATGCGAGCTGGCCAGCGTGCCGCCGGGCCGGGCTATGCTGGAGGACCGGCGCCGACCGCACCGACACTCGTGGCGCCATTGGGTGTGACAGGGGCCCTCACGATGGACGCGGCACGCGCATCAGAGCCGTTGAAGGTGATCGGTACGCCCCAGAGAATTGGCGTAAAGGTCACGCTTTACGAAGTCGTGCCCGGTGATACGGTCACGTTGACGGAGCAAGTGCCTCCCTCTCTAACCTCGACGGTGGTAGCCGGGACGGCTGCGGCACCCATAGAGCGGCAAGCATCCGGAAAGTCCGCGGGAGCTTCATCAAAGGCGGGAGCCAATCCGCCGGCGATGGCAGCCGCTCGAAATCAGAAGCGGGTAGATGAGGCTCTATCGGCGTCCGCGCCTTCGGCAGCTTTACCCACCGCGCAAAACAGCCTCGGGAACACGGTTAATACGATCAGCTGGAACGATTCTGCGGGAAATACGCTGACGTTGACAGGGCGGATGTCGAAGGCGCGGCTTCAGGAAATCAAAATCAGGATTGAGCGGGAAAGAGCAGCGGCAGCCGCGAAGAAAAACCCCTGACGCTCGTGGTCAATCCTGGGGAGGCGCGTCCTGAAGCGCCATCCCCATCGCATGAAATCCCTTGTCCACGTAAACCACGGAGCCGGTGATTCCGGTTGCGAGGGGGCTGGATAGAAAGGCCGCCACTCTTCCCACCTCTTCCGCGTGTAGCGGCTCGGTGAGCGGTGAGTTCTCGGCGCAGTACTCCACCATCTTCTCGATGATTCCGATCGCGCTGGCCGCGCGCGACGCCAGCGGACCAGCCGAGATCGCGTTGATGCGAACTCCGTATTTCCGGCCGGCTTCGAACGCCAGCACACGCGTGTCGCTTTCCAACGCTGCCTTGGCGGACGACATCCCGCCGCCGTAGCCCGGGATCACGCGCTCGCTCGCCATGTACGTGAGCGACAAAAACGATCCGCCCGGGCGCATCAGAGGCGCGAGCCGCGAGACCATCGACACCAGCGAATACGCGCTGACGCCGACCGCAGTGAGATATCCGGAGCGGCTCGTCTCCAGCAACGGCTTCTTGACCTCCGGACCGTTGGCAAGCGAATGGATCACGATGTCCAGCGAGTTCCTGCCGAAATCGGACTCGATGTGGCGAGCGAGACCATTGATGCTGAAATCGCCCGTGTCCTTATAGCGCTTGCTGCTCCGAATGTCCTCCGGCACATCGGCGAGCGTATCGTACGCGGCATCGAGCGGATAGACCTTCTCGAATTCGAGAAGCTGTCCGCCAGATAACTTTCGCGACTCATCCATCTTGCCGCGATCGAGCAGATTCATGAAGATGTTGAGGGCAGGAGGCCAGGTCCCTACGGACACCCTGGCCCCCGCTTCGGCGAGAGACTTGGCGATCGCGAATCCGAATCCGGCGTCATCCGCGACCCCGGCAACCAGCGCGCGCTTGCCGGTGAGGTCGATGTTCAGCATTTGGGTGATATCGCGATTCGAAGCATGATTGACAAGGGGTAAGAGATTTGCATTCCAGAAACGAGATCGAACCTTTCACCAACGTTTTCAAAAGGGGACGTACTTGTTCTCAAAGCTAGTTCGTGCCGCGCTGGTTTCCGTAACCATTGCAGTCACAGCGCAGGCACAGGTCCAGGATACCATTAGCACAAAGACGCCGCTTTTCGTCGGCAAGGACGCGTTGCTGTTGGGCGCATTCCTGATTGGGACAGCGGCGGTCGCGCCGATAGACCTCCAAATCGCCAGCAGGCTTCAGTTTCAGGGGACCCAGGAAAATGAATTCCTCAGACGGGCCGCTACGGGTTTCCGCTTGCTCGGCGATCCGGGATCCTTCGTCGCCGGCACGGGCATCTATCTGATTGGCCGCGCTGGTGGCAACCGGCGGGTCGAAGCGCTCGGGTTGCATAGCGTCGAGTCAATCCTGCTCGCTGACATCCTTGGCGGAGGAATAAAGATGCTCGCCGGACGACAACGTCCATTCTACGATATCAGGAGCCCACATGACTTCCAGCTTTGGAGGGGCTTCGCGGGCGATCGATACCGCTCCTTTCCGTCGGGGCATACAATCACGGCGTTTGCATTCGCGTCGACAGTTACCCGCGAATCGCAATTCTGGTGGCCCCACTCGACCTGGTATATGGGAACCCTGTTTTACGGGGGCGCTTCACTGGTGGGCCTCTCGCGCATCTACAACAACCAGCACTGGGCCAGTGACGTAATGGCGGGAGCGACGCTCGGGACGATCGTCGGACTCAAGGTGGTGAAGTACACGCATTCCCACCCGGGGAATCACATCGACCGCGAGCTGATAAAAGGAAAGAGATCGCAGATCCAGGTCAATCCGATTCTCTTTACCCTTCGCTTCTGATGGTCGGGGATGCTCTTACCGCGAGCAATGCTTGGCGCTGAATGGAATTTTCATACTGGCGGAGCTTCCACCCGAGATCGCGGATAAGGTTCGCGCAATCAACGAACGCTACGACCCGAAGCTGTCGCGATACAAACCACCCCATCTGACTCTCACTGGATCCTCGGGGGCGGGCCCCATCCCTCCGTCGGCGACCGTTGAAGAGCTGTGCGAAAAGCTGGAGCCGATTACGCGGGACACAGCGCCGATAACACTGTCGTTCCAGGCTCCGCAGAGGTTCATGCAGACGAACATTCTCGTTCTGCCGGTCGATTCGCACGGACCCCTGAGGATTTTGCACGACAGAATCGTCACGAGCGGGCTGCCGTTCACGCGAGCGCGGTACACTTTTAGCCCACACGCCACTTTGAGCTTGTATCAGTCTCTCGATGGGAAGGCAATTCGTGAGCTGCTCAAGACCCGAATACCAGAGCCGTTTGTGATAAGCGCAATTCAGCTCTATCACACCCGGGATCCACAACCCTCACGTAAGCTCCTAGAGCTGCCCCTGACCGGTGGATTCAAGAAAGATTGAGATCGCATGGCGCACGGTGTGGATGAGGATTCTGGGCCGGATGCTGCCAGGACCCAGGGCAGCCGCCCTGCCGCCCGCGACGAATTCCGACTATCGAGTCCTCTTCATCCGCTACGAGCGAATCGGCGACATGATCATGGCGACGTCGCTCATTCGCAACATCGCGAGGGCGCTGCCCGGCGGAAAAGTCGATGTGATTGCGACGCCCACCACGGCGCCCGTGCTGCAGGGGAATCCATATGTCGGCAAGGTGCTGGTGCTCCAGCGCAATTCTTTTCGCAGCTATGGCGATCTGATGAGGCAGCTCCGGCGCGAGCGTTATACGGTGATGGTCGACGGCAGGATCAACAATCCACCGATTTTCACTTCCACTCCACTTCTCATGTACGCAGGGAGGGCGCACTTCCGGGTCGGGGCGGGCGGCGATAGGGAGCCGCGAATCTACAATGTGTGCGTGCCCGAATGGAATCGGGTCGATCATTACATCGAAGGCTCCAAGGGTCTCGCCATTCCGTTCGGGGTCAACCCGGAATCGGTCGACTGGCAGCCGGAGATATTTCTGGCGGACGAAGAACGCGCCGGCGCCGAGGAACAGTGGAAGCAAGCGCGGGAACTGGTGACGCCTGCATCAGGAGGTACAACTGGCATTACCAAACGGCTGCTCGTCAACCTCTCGGCGTCGGAGCCCAAGAGACGCTGGCCCGACGGCAAATTCATCGCCACGCTCCAGACGGCGCGGGCACAGGCGCCGAACATGCCGATCATCGTCATCGGCCTTCCTGTCGAATGGGAGAGCGTGAGCGAGGTAGCGACCGCGGTGAACGGGCTGCCGGTGAGAACGCCAGAGCTGCGCGACGCACTCGCACTGGTGGGAACGTCAGACATGGTTTTCACACCGGACACGAGCATCTCGCACGCTGCGTCGGCATTCCGGAGGCCATCATTGGTATTGCTCAAACGCGATCACAAGCCATACGCGCCGTGGAATACACCCGGCGAGATCATCGCCTGGAACGAGGACGCGATTCATCAGCTGCCACACGAGCGGGTGTCCGTGGCGCTGGACAAGTTGTTAGCGGATTTCGGGGGTTAACTCCGGCTCCTGCAGATCGTCTAACAGGTATGCTTCCGACCTCAACAATGCGGTTAATCCCCGTTGCGATGCTGGCATTGGCGATCCCAGGACGTCTGTTCGCTCAACAATCGCATAGCCATTCCGATACAGTGACGGCGGCGCACGCCTCGACCGACATGGCTGGGATGGACATGAGCGCGAGCGACGACTGGAAGATGACCGCGATGGCGAAGCACATGGCGTACTCGAATCCGCGACCGCTTACCGCCGCCGATTCAGCCAAGTCTGCCCACGTGATCAACGAGCTGCGGCAGGCGATCGCGAAGTACCAGGAGGTAAGCGTTGCCGAAGCGGATGGCTACAAGATGTTCGCGCCACAGATCAAGAATCAGCCGCAGTACCATTTCACGAAGAAGTGGAATGCGATTCGGAACCAGTTTGGCTTTGATCCGGCGCGTCCGACCTCACTTCTATACAAGAAGGATGCACAGGGTCAATTTCACCTGATTGGCGCGATGTACACGGCCTCAAAGGGCACGTCCGAAGAGGATCTCAACGAGCGCGTTCCGCTCAGTGTCGCTCATTGGCACCGGCACGTGAACTGGTGCATTCCCGCTCGGCGGGCAAAAGAGCGCTGGACCGAGACTCAGAATGGGCGCCCGATCTTTGGTCCGCTGGGCGTAGCAACCAGGCAAGAGTGCGACGCGGCGAACGGTCGCTTCATTCCACAGGCGTTCGGGTGGATGCTGCACGCCAACACCTTTGCCGGAAACGACCTCAAATCCATCTGGCACGACGACCACATGGATCACGATCACGCGATGATCGGAGACCCCAAGTAAGAGCTGCGGACTGAGGGCCAACTGCTATTACGGATCGCAGACTAACTGCGGATTAGGGGGCTAACTTCGAACTGCGAACCAGCTATGTGCCCGTCATTGTCGCAGTTTCAATAATTCCTTAATCTCGCAGTTAGTTTCCCAATCCACAGTTAGTCCGCGGTTCGAAGTAGCAGTTGGTCCGTCATCCTCAGCAGTTAAATTTGGCGGATGCCCCCACAATTCATCTATGTAATGAAAGACCTGCGCAAGGTCGTCCCGCCATCGCGGGAGATTCTGCGCGGGATCTGGTTGTCTTTCTATCCCGGCGCCAAAATCGGCGTCCTCGGCGCCAACGGCGCGGGCAAATCATCGCTGCTCCGCATCATGGCGGGCGTCGATCATGATTTTCAGGGCGAAGCATGGCCACATGAAGGAACGCGGATCGGATATCTGTCGCAGGAGCCCCAGCTCGACGCGTCCATGAATGTCAAAGAGAATGTCGACGTCGCGGTGAAGCAAACGCGTGATTTGCTCATCAAGTTCGAGCAGATCTCGAACAAATTCGCCGAGCCCATGTCGGACGACGAGATGACGAAGCTGCTCGACCAACAGGCGAAGGTTCAGGAGAAGATCGACGCGGCGAACGCGTGGGAGCTGGACCGGAAGATCGAGATCGCGATGGATGCGCTACGTCTGCCGCCTGCCGATGCCGATGTGAGCACGCTCTCTGGGGGAGAGAAGCGGCGAGTCGCTTTGTGCAGGACTTTACTCGAGGAGCCCGACATGCTGCTCCTCGACGAACCGACCAACCATCTCGATGCCGAATCGGTAGCCTGGCTAGAGAGATACCTGGCCGAGTTTCCGGGAACCGTCGTGGCTGTGACGCACGACCGGTATTTCCTCGACAACGTTGCGGGCTGGATTCTCGAGCTCGATCGCGGAGCTGGCATACCGTACGAGGGGAATTACAGCGCCTGGCTCGAGCAAAAGCGCACCCGGCTGGCAACCGAAGAGAAGCAGGCCTCGGCGCGTCAGAGATCGCTGGAGCGCGAGCTCGAATGGGTGCGCATGTCGCCGCGCGCTCGGCAGACCAAGAGCAAGGCGCGTATTCAGAAGTACGAGGAGCTGGCGACCGCGGCAGAGGGCGAGAAAGTCATGCAGAATGAGATCGTGATTCCGCCGCCCGCGCGTCTTGGAAATGATGTCGTAATCGCGAAGAGCCTGAAGAAAGCCTACGGGGAGAAGGTGTTGTTCGACGATCTTTCGTTCTCGTTGCCGCGGGGGGGAATCGTTGGAATCATCGGTCCGAACGGGGCCGGCAAGACCACGCTCTTCAGGATGATCGCCGAAAAGGAAAAGGCGGACGGAGGATCGTTGACGATTGGAGACACAGTGCAGCTCGCTTACCTGGATCAGACACGCGAATTCAACGACGCGAACACTGTTTACAAGGAAGTGAGCGAGGGAAACGACGTCATCATGGTTGGGAAGCGCGAGATGCAGGCGCGGGCATATCTGGCGCAGTTCAACTTCAAGGGCCCGGATCAGCAGAAGAAGGTGAAGGATCTATCCGGTGGAGAACGCAACCGCCTTCACTTGGCGAAGCTGTTGAAATCCGGCGGAAATCTGCTGTTGCTCGACGAGCCTACGAACGATCTAGACGTCGACACGTTGCGCGCGCTCGAAGAGGCGTTGATCGGTTTCCCGGGATGCGCGGTTGTGATCTCGCACGATCGGTGGTTTCTGGATCGAATTGCGACCCACATACTCGCGTTCGAGGGGAATTCGGAGACGGTATGGTTCGAGGGTTCTTATCGCGAGTACGCCGAGGACTTCAAGAAGCGAAAGGGGGCGGACGCGGACAGGCCGCATCGGATTGCTTATCGCAAGCTCGTGCACAAGTAGAGAGTTATTGCAGCCGGTGATTCAGGATTCCACGAGGTCAACGAACGACATCCTGGATCGGTCGTCGCGGGCTGGCATGTCCTGTTCGTGTCGGATAGCCCATATAGAAGACGAAGGTCGGCTGCCACACTGCGTCACCCATGATTCCGGCAAGCAATCCTGCCTGCCGTGGCTCCTTGCCGCGTGATCTTTCGTGATCAATCATTTCCACCGCCTCGTTGGAAGGACGTGCGGCCAGGCCACGAGCTGTCGCCCATAGATGAATCCGTTGCCAGATTAGCCCTGCGCGCATGCAATCTTCCTGATCGTATCGGTCGCGCACTCCAATTATGCCGATCAGTGGCGCGCTCAGCATCAGCTCTGAGTAAGCAGTCTTCTGTGTTCGTGATGCAATTCGTCTAAACAGCGAGAGAGGCATAATCTTGGAAACGGCGGTCACGATCGGGGACAGCCCGAACGCATCGATCGTGAGTCCGTCTCGATATTTCTGGAGATCGCTCCATTTCGTTCGAACCCATCGCTCGCTGCTTCGCTCTACCTCCGGATCAGAATAGAGCTCGGTGTTTGCCGCGGAGCTCATTTCCGTGAACTTCTTCCTATCCGCAACCGCCGTGAACAAAAAGAGTCTTACGCTTGCTTCGTCTTTTCCCAGGCCGCCCAACTCGTCCATGAAACGAGGAGGGATCGGTTTCTCGGGCTGGTAAGGGCTGCGATTCGTATGACGCCGTGGGATTGCATCGTAGAGCTCGATTTCCTGACGCTTGCTCGCGGTGAGATCTACGCGCGCGACCAGATTCGGTCCGGGATCAATAGCAATCGGCTTGAGCTTTCCTGGGACCAGCGTCAATGTAGCTGCATAGCCGTTTGCGGCCGCGGCCAGCATCAAGTTCTCGATCGCGCAGCCAATCCCGATGTGCTCTTCCCGCAAATAGGGATCAAGGGCACCGACGTTTCTGGTGGTGT
>DASWBC010000402.1:0-6761 GCA_036390815.1 Gemmatimonadaceae bacterium | reverse complement strand
ACTAGTTGGCCAAGTACTTCCTCACTACGGCGATCGATTACGCCACGGCCGACCCGCACCAGGGTCACGCCTACGAGAAAATCGGCGCCGACGTCATAGCACGCTACCATCGCCTCCTGGGCGACGATGTGCATTTTCTGATCGGCATGGACGAGCACGGCCAGAAAGTCGCGCAGACAGCCGCCGAGCGGAAAGTCTCGCCCCAGGAGCTGGTCGACGCGGTGGCGGACAGCACGGAGGAAATCTGGAGGCTGCTCGGAATTTCGTATGATCAGTTCATGCGCACGACGGATCCCGCCCACAAAGCTGGCGTGAAGCGGCTGCTCGAGCAGATCTTCGAGAACTCTCCCGATGATTTCTACGAAAAGGCGTACGCGGGCTGGTACTGCGTCGGCTGTGAATCGTTCAAGCAGGACAACGAGATCGTCGATGGGAAGTGCATCCTGCACCCGACGCGCACACTCGAGTGGGTGGAGGAGAAAAACTGGTTCTTCCGCCTCAGCGCGTACTCCGATCGCCTGAAGAAACTCGTATCGAGCGAAGAGTTTCTTCAACCGAAATCGCGCCGCAACGAGATTCTTTCGTTGATCGATTCGGGGCTCGACGACGTTTCCGCCAGCCGGAGCCGGTTCTCATGGGGAGTGCCCTTCCCGCGCACGGGAAGTGGCGGCGACATCCAGACGACTTACGTATGGTTCGACGCCTTGCCGAACTACCTCACAGCGACGGGGTTTCCGAACCCCGATTTCGAGAAGCTCTGGCCCGCCGATTTGCACTTGATCGGAAAGGACATCACGCGTTTCCACGCGTTGATCTGGCCCGCGATGCTGATGGCGGCGGGGCTCGAGGTACCAAAGCGAATCTGGGTGCACGGGTTCGTGCTCGTCGGCGGCTCGCGCGTTAGCAAGTCGGCGGGGGGGAATCTCGATCTGCGCGACGCCATGGGACGGTTCGGTCCCGACGCCTTCCGCTACTTCCTCATCCGCGAGGTTCCCTTCGACGGCGACGGAAACTTTTCCTGGGAGAGATTCGAGGAGCGATACAACGCCGATCTCGCCAACGGCCTCGGCAATCTCGCCAGCCGCACGATCTCGATGGTTGAGCGCTACTTCGATGGTGTCGTGCCGACGGGAGATCGCAACGAGATCGACGCCGCGGACGCGAAGGATCTCGAGGCATATCATGCCAACATCGGCCCAAAGGGATTTCTCCTCCACGAGGCGCTTCGGGCCGTGTGGCAAACGATCGCTCGCGCGAACGAGTACGTCGATCGGCAGGCGCCGTGGAAGCTGGCCAAGGATCCGGCGAGTCGTGTCGCGCTGGAGAGCACGCTCGCGACACTGGTGAGACAGCTTGCACGTCAGGCGGTCTATCTCTTTCCCTTTATTCCGAACAAGGCGGAGGAGCTCTGGAAAGCGCTCGGCGCTCCCGGGTCACCCGGAGAGACGAGGTTCAGCGGGCTGGAGCGACTCGATCCCACCGGATGGAAAGTGCAAAAAGGACCGTCGCTCTTTCCGAAGGCCGAGGCTAGCGCCGGGTCGTGATCTCTATCACTCCACCCATATTGCCCGTCCCGAACTTGGTGGTCGCCTCCCACGAGCGGTAAAGCCGAATCGTCGCGACCTGGGAAGCGGCAATATTTCGAAGACTGCTGAGGGAGCCGTATTGCTGGCCATCGACGTAGACCGTTGGATATGGCTGGGACTTGTTCCTGTCGAGACTCGTCTCCCCCCTGTAGCTCAGGAAATTCGACCTCAGCTTCTGGATCGCATCATAAGCAGTAGGCGCTCGCGAGCGCTCGATCTCCTCCTCGGTGATCAACTGCGGGTCGCCGGCGTGTCCCGGATCGAGTCGAGGGGAAGCGCACGCGAAGACAACGCCTGACAGCGCTGTCATAAGAAAACGAGCGTGGATCATCGGTCCTCCATTTTGGAATCGTACCTCGACCCTGGAGAAAGGGAGCTGTCTGAAGACAGCCCCCTTCCTCCATCTGGTCCGGTACTACCCCTTGTCAGCCGCCAATATTCGGGTTGTTCAGCGTCTCAACGTCGGGGAGTGGGAAGCAACGCTCGGTACCATAGTTTCCTCCCTTCAGATACACCGTCGAGTACGGAATTCCAGCCACGGGATCGAGCGGCAAATTGAGACGCCGCACGTCGTACAGGTGCTGCCCTTCCAGGAACAGCTCGCGTTTCCGCGCCTCGGTTACTTCGTTGGCGATCGTGGTCGGATCCGCGCTGGAAAACGCCGGCAATCCGCTCGCCGCGCGCAGGGCGTTGATGATGTTTACGGCCGTCTGCCCCTGCTGAACCTCGGCGATTATAAGCTGCGCCTCCTTGTAACTGGCGATCGGGATGGGACTCGTGCTCGTGGCGTACTTGGTTTGAATGTAGAGAGGCGTACGGTTGTCACTTCCGTTCTGCCCCGCATTGGTAACCGCAACGCGGGTATCTGGAACAGGCCCGCTCGGACCCGCCACCGTCATGTTCCGATAAGTCGCTCCGACTGAGACGAGCCTCGACTGGTTGAAGGTCTGGACGCGATTCTGCCGGATAGTGGGTGCGTTCTCCGAGGTCGCGTTCATCACGAAGCCCGAAGGTACGAGCGCCGCGTCGGACGCCGCACCCGTCTTGTTGCCTTGATTCAACCGGGCGCGCGCACGGCCAACGTAGGCCATGTTCAGAATCTGCTGGTCGCCCGCTGCCTGAGCCGCCGTGATCGCGGTGGTGAACATCGTTTCCGCTGACGCGAAGACGTCGTTCGAGGTCAGCTTGGGGCCCAGATTGATGGCTGCTTCACAGAACCCTTCGCCCAGCAGGATCCTGGAGTAGCCAGCATAAGCTGCCGCCTTGGCGATGAGGTCCTGGCGGTTCGCAACCTGGGCGTCCGTCCATCCCTGAAGCAGCTCGAGCGCCCTGTCCGCCGTTCCGCGCGCGACCTGGATCGGCGTGTAGATGCCGTACGCATCGCAACCGTTGGTGGCGTAACGCGTGTCGGCGGTCGGGTCGGTGTCGCGTCTGTCGAACGCCCAGTTCGCGGCTGTCGCTGTCGCGTCCATGAACTCGCCGCTCGCCATCGCGGCATCGACGACGTACGACTTCAACGCACACTCGAAGTTTCCAATGGCACTATTTACGATGAGTCCGGCGTTCGCCGGAATCTCGAGCGTAGATGTTTCGATCTTGTCGGGTGCAGTCGCCTCGAGTCCCTTGTCGAGGAGGTTGCAGCTCAGAACCGGCGTAGAGAGCACGAGGACGGTGATGAGCTGCCCCGTTGTCATTATGGCTCGCGTCATCTTCCGCGCGAGGCGAGTGAGCTTCATATGGGGTCTCCGCATGATTTCGGTGAGTTGGTCGTTGTGATTTGGCATTAGAAATTCAGCCGAAGACTGCCGACGAATGAGCGGAGCTGGGGGGTGACATCCTGCTCCCACTGCCCGAACCCACGCGAACCGCCCTGAAACGACGCCTCCGGCTCGAGGCCCTTGTAGTTCGTCCACGTGTGCAGGTTGCGGCCGGCAATGCTTACCGAAGCCCTTGCCGCTCCAAGCCTGGTCGCAAACGAAGCCGGCAGATTGTAGCTCAACGAGATCTCACGAAGCTTGGTGTAGCTGGCGTCGTTGATGAGATCGCTGACGTACGCACTGCTGCTCACCGCACCCACGATCGCGGGTGAGAACTCCTTGGGGTAGTAGTTCTCACGGCATTCGATGAAGAGGTGGCAACGGACGCGCCGGTTGCCATCCAGCTTCTTGTACCCGCCCTTGAAATCTACAAGCGTGTAAATGCTGAAGTTCGACCAGAAGCTGAGCGTCGATGTGAAAGCTCCTTCCGAGGTCGGCGTAGTGTTACCGAGGAACACCTGCGGAGCGTTTGCGCAATCCACCTCCGCGCCTCCCCCCGGGCCGGGGTCGCAGAATACCTGCGTCGCGGCTCCGGTCGTCGGGTCGATCGTCGCATCTACGACTCTCCGCCCCCACCAGGCTCCCACTGGGTACCCGACCGTGTGTCTGACGTTGGCCGACGGGCTGATGAACGTGGCTCCGCCCAGATTCACGACCTTCGTGTGATTGGTGCTGGTGCTGAACGTTACGTCCCAGCTGGTCCGCGCGTTCGCGATCGGAGTAGCGCGGAGCATGATCTCGTCCCCATGCTTCGCGATCTTGCCGGCGTTCACGAGCTGGGTGCCGGGATAACCGCTCGACGGAGCGACTGGCTGCTCGAGGATCGCGTTCCGTGTGCCGCCCGTGAAGTGGGTGAACTCAATTCCCGCGCGGTCGTTCAGGAATCCCGCGTCGAAGCCAAGCTCGGTCTCATATCCCCGCTCTGGTCCAAGGTCCGGGTTTCCGCGCGATGCCGGAGTTACCGCCGCTGAACCGTTCGGCCCTGTGGTCGCGATGAAGTATGGTACCGCAGAGTATGGGAGGGGGGCTTGTCCTGTCTGTCCGTAAGCGGAGCGAAGCTTCAAAGTGTTGACGTAAGGCAACCTGAAGAATGGCTCATCGCTCAGAACCCATGAGGCGCTGACCTTCGGGTAGTACACCCGCTTGAAGTTCGCGCCGAATGAACTGTTATTGTCCGCCCGCAATCCGCCGGTCAGGAACAGCCTGTCGCGAAAGCCAAACTGCTCCTGCCCGTATACTCCGACGGTGTTGTTCTCGACCGACGTTTCCGACCCGGTCCGGGCTGACGTCGTCGACGAGAGAGCAGTCAGTCCCGGCCCCGGGAAGTCCTCGCCGTAGGCGCTGACGTAACTCGTATTGCGTCTGAAGAAATCAACTCCGTACGAAGTGGAAGCGGTGATTGCCCTGAATGCATTCTTGAGCGTACCGCCATAGGTCAGACTGGAGAAAGTATTTTGTCTCGAGAACACCGACTTGTATCCGGAGTCGGCGTCAAAGCCGAAGAAATACGAGAAATTGGGGTCGTGGTGCACCGCCGAAAGCTCCTCGTTGTATTCCAGTCCCTGATCTGTTCCGAGCGTCAGATGATGACTGAACCAGCTCACCGGACTGTGCGTGAAATTGACGCTCCCCGTAAAGCGATTGATGTCCTGGAACATCTGGTACTGTTTGTCATAGGCCGTGGGCAACGCGCTGTAGAACCCGTTGTTCGGCAGGGGAACTCCGGCACTGTTGTACAGCCTTGTCGGTGTGGCGTAGTACGTCGTCCACGGCGTCCCGCCATAGCCGGCTTCCGGGGACAGGTTGTTGCGGCCCGTGATGTACGCAAGACTGCTCTCGATCTGAATGCGATCAGTCGGATTGAGCGTGAAGTTGGCGCGACCACCGTAGTTCTTGAGATCGTTCGTCGGCGTCACTCCGCCGTCCTTCTTGAAGCTCCCGCTCACCCGATAGCGGAAAGTCTGCGAGCCGCCGCCGACACCGATATCGTAGGACTGCATGTGTCCCGTCTTGAAGATGGGATTCCCGGCATCCGCTTCGCGCTTGGCGATGTTGAGCGGGACGATCAGTCCGGTCACGGGGTCTGGCCCATAGTTCGTCCAGATCCGGCTGTCCTGATTCGCGAACTCGTTGGTTCCGCCGCGTACCGTCAGATCCCAGGCGGGTGCGCCCTGCGCGCCCTTCTTCGTGATGATCTGGATCACCCCGTTGGCTGCCTCGGTTCCGTACAGCGTCGCTGCTGCCGCCCCTTTTACGATCTCGATGCTTTCGATGTCGTCGGGATTGAAGTCGTTCCAGCGGGTAGTCGTGCTCGCGCCGAACGATTGGTTCTGGGGGCCCGTTCCCTGCGAATTGTCGACGCGAACGCCATCGACGTATATGAGCGGCGAATTCGAGAGTGAAAAGCTCGACACACCCCGGATTCTCACCGTCGCCCCCGAGCCGATAACGCCCGAGTTCTGGAGAATCGTTACGCCAGGCGCACGACCGTTGATGAGATTCTGAAAGTTGTTGATTGGCGCCTTGGCGGTGACGCTCGAGGCATCAATCTGAGCGATGTCGACACCGAGGGTGCGCTTGTTGGTGCTGCCCGGCTGGCCGGTCACTACAACCGCATCGAGGCTGACACTCGCGGGCTCCATGCTCACACGAGTCTCAGTTCCGACCGAGGCCGCGGTCGTCGTCATTCTGTAGCCGAGACGCCGGATCTCCAGCGTGGCGGTCGGGCCAACGACGCCGGCGATATTGAAACGGCCATTGGCATCTGTCTGACTGCCGAGTCGCGTTCCAAGGACCGTCACCTGCGCGTTTTCAAGAGGAATCTGGTTCCGGTCGAGAACGACACCGGAGATGGTCCCGCTCTGTGCCCGCGCGACGCCGGTCGGCGCCAACAGCAGGGGAACGAGCGCGAACAGCGCCAGAGTGGTTTTGAGAACTGCCCTTGTCTTGCTGGTGGCACGAATCCGTGCGATTGGGTGAAAACACGAATGTCCATCCATACTCAAACTCCTCGTCGAAAGAGTGAGTGCGGCGAATTACGCCGCAGATTGGTGGGAGAAAAAACGTATGACGCGGTATCGTTGAGGGCAAGCAAAAAAACCCCGTAGCTCGAAAGCCTCAGGGTTCTTGCAGCGCCGACGCGCTTCTTCTTCGCCCCGACCAGGGGGCAGTCGCGACCCGCTAGTGCCGCGTGCTTATCGCGATAACGCCACCGGCGTTGCCAGTGCCGTATTTCGTCATGGCTTCCCCGGACCTGTAAAGCCTGACGGTCGAGACGTCCGAAGCTGGAATGCTCTGCAGGATTGAAATAGTTCCAAAGGGCTGGTCGTCGACGTAGACATTGGGGTAGGGCGTCGAG
>DASWBC010000401.1:0-2217 GCA_036390815.1 Gemmatimonadaceae bacterium | reverse complement strand
CGGACCGAACTTCGTCCGCACCAGCCGGTCGACCTGGAGGTTCAGCGCTTCGCACAACCGTCGTACTTCTCTCGTCTTCCCTTCCGCGATCGTCAGCTCCACGTCCCACATTCCGCGACCGATCCGCCGCGCCGACACCGCCGTCGGC
Organism: Gemmatimonadaceae bacterium; assembly: GCA_036390815.1. Taxonomy (GTDB): domain Bacteria; phylum Gemmatimonadota; class Gemmatimonadetes; order Gemmatimonadales; family Gemmatimonadaceae; genus UBA4720. Next base: position 2,069 of record DASWBC010000401.1, on the reverse strand, counting down.
ATCACCAGTCCGTCCTCCAGCTCTACACCTTTCATCGCGGCTCGTGCCGCATCGGCGCCGTCGCCGCGCACCGTGGCGACGTACGTCCGCTCGATCTCGCTGCTCGGGTGTGTCAATTTGTGCGCCGCGTCGCCGTCGGTTGTGAGCAACAACACTCCTTCGGTCATGTAATCGAGTCGTCCGACGTAGGTCAGTCCGGGCACATCGTCTACCAGATCGAAAACCGTCCGGCGCCCCCCCGGATCGGAGCGCGTGGTCAGCACGCCGGTCGGCTTGTTGAGAACGATCCAATCCGGTGCCGCTGGTAAGGCAACGGTCTTGCCATCGACGGTGATCTTGTCCTGCTCGGGGTCGACACTCTGGCCGGTTTGCGCGACTGCTCCATTGATGCGGACGCGTCCGGCGGCAACCAGCTCTTCGGCCTTACGACGAGAAGCGATTCCCGCGCGTGCGAGGGCGCGCTGAATTCGCATTGATCCGGGCATCAATCTGCCCGCGGGGGCGCCTCGCCGTTGTCCTTGTTCGCGGGCGCGGACACTCCACCCGGCGGTGTCGCCTGGCGCGGGGCTCTCAACGCAATCGCCAGCTCGTCGGCGCGCGGAAGCTCTTCCAGATGCCTCAGCGCGAACTGCTCGAGAAACGAGGGTGTCGTGCCGTAGTGCAGCGGACGCCCAAGGCCTTCGCCGCGCCCGACGACGTCAATCAGGCCGCGCTCGTGCAGCGACTTGAGAATCGCTCCCGCGCCGACACCCCTGATCTCTTCGATCTCGGAGCGACCGATCGGCTGCCGGTAGGCGATGATCGCGAGCGTCTCGAGTGCCGCCGTCGACAGCCGCTGTGGCCGCGCGGCGAGCTGCGCGCGCTCGATCGCTTCCGTGTACTCAGGCCGGGTGAGGATCTGCCATCCTCCGGCAACCGCGATCAGCTCGACTCCGTGACCATCGGTGTCGTAGTGCAGGCGCAACTCTTCGAGCGCGGATTCCAGCGTCGCCTCCGCGTCGTCGGCGTGGGCCGCTATCGCGCTGAGCGCGGCCTCCGGGATCGGTGTGGCGCTCGCGAAGAGCGCCGCTTCAAGCAGCTTCGCTAGAGGAGTCACGTGTTATCTCGAACGGGGCGAACGCGTGCGGCTGCAGCAGTCGGAGCTCTCCGCGCTTCGCGAGCTCGAGCAGCGCGAGCAGAAGAGAGAGAACTTCCCACGGCTCGGCCTTTTTCGGAAGAATGTCTTTCCATTGCGCGCGGGCGCGGATCGCCAGCAGCGCGCGCACGATTCCTATTGCCCCATCGACATCGAGCGCGCGCGGAACGACATCATGGATGTGGGGCTTCCTGGCGAGACGCAGCACGCGATCGACCGCCGAGAGCAGCTCGGGGAGAGAGAGCGAGAGCTTGCCCGCGACCGGGATCTGCACCGACTGCTGACTGTACGCCCGTGCGAACCGCCCGCGGCGATCCTCGCTCCGGCGCTCGAGAACGTCGACGACCTCCCGCACCTGTTGATACTCGAGCAGCCGCCGCACCAGCTCCGCGCGTGGATCGTCCCACACATCCTCGCCCTCTCTACGGGGAAGCAGTGTTTGTGCCTTGATGCGGACAAGGCGGGCCGCCATCTCGAGGTAATCGGCCGCCTCGTCCAGCTTGAGCGATGAAATCCGCGCCAGGAACTGCTCGGCGATTCGTGCGATTGGGATGTCGTAGATGTCGATCTGCTCGTCGCGAATCAGCGATAGCAGAAGATCGAGCGGCCCGGAAAACTGTGTGAGCTCGACGACAAAAACTTCGTCCTCGTGTCCAATGCGACGAATGCCGTCATCGCGGAATGCGCGCAGCGTCAGGTCGTCCACCGGCTCGGAATGATGTATGGGGTAATGCTGTGGATGAGAACCGAGTTCAATGCGTACACTGGCTTGAACCAGATATTGAGAACCCCGGGAACAAACGCAATGATAATGAAGAGAATGATCATTCCCTGTCTGCCGAATCGCTGGTATTGCAACGACCACGCTGGAGGCAGCAGGTATTTCATCACGTGCGATCCATCGAGCGGCGGGATCGGAATCAGATTGAACGCT
>DASWBC010000400.1:0-4119 GCA_036390815.1 Gemmatimonadaceae bacterium | reverse complement strand
AAACCGCCAGCACTTTACCGCCCTTTACATCGTCCTCGTCCTTGCCGAGGTGGATGTATTCCCGCGGCTGGAGCTGGCGCCCGTGAAAAAAGCGCACCGATCCCGTCAGCAGCATGATGTCGCCCTTCTCGATGCTTCGGTCGAGGAAGGGCTGCCCGGGCCACGACGCCTCGATCATGCCGCTGTCGTCCTGGAGCACTGCCTGAAAGATCCTGAGGCCACGGCGGGTGGGTATGATGCCCTTGGAGATCACCTTCCCAATGATCGTCCCGTCCATTCCGGTCTCGAGCGAGGCTATGGGGCTGATCGTGCTCGCGTCTTCGTAGCGGTGAGGAATGTGAAAGAGAAGATCGCGCGCGGTGACGATTCCGAGCCTTCTCAGGGATTCGGCGCGGGCGGGCCCCACGCCCTTCAGGTAATTGACGGGCATGTCGAGGTAGACTTTGCCGCTGCGCGTCTCCGTCGCGGCCGCCATCTAGCCCTCGAGAACCTCGTGCGCGAAAGCCTTGGGATCGAAAGCCTGGAGATCCGTCGCTTTCTCGCCAGTCCCGATGAATTTCACGGGCACATTAAGAGCATCGTGCACCGCGAGCACTATTCCGCCCTTGGCCGTCCCGTCGACCTTGGTGATGACGAGACCAGTGATAGGGATCGCGTCCGCAAAGGTCTTTGCCTGGGCGACGGCGTTCTGTCCGATCGTCCCGTCCAGCACCAGCAGGGTCTCGTGCGGCGCGCCGGGAAGGCGCTTGCCAATTACGCGGTCGATCTTCTTCATCTCGTCCATCAGTGATCCGCTCGTATGAAGTCGGCCGGCGGTGTCTACAACGACGACGTCCTTGCCTCGGCTGATCCCGGCATCGACGGCATCGAACGCCACCGCCGCGGGGTCAGAACCTGCCTTCCCGCCGACGAAGTCGGCCCCGGTGCGCTCTGACCATGCCCGGAGCTGGTCGATGGCCCCCGCGCGAAAAGTGTCGGCCGCGCCAACGAGGACCGACATCTTTTTCGCCCTCAGAAAGTCGGAGAACTTTCCGATGAATGTGGTCTTTCCCGCGCCGTTGACCCCCACTACCAGCACAACTGTTGGTCCCGAATCTCTCGGAACGAATCGGGGATCACTGTTTCCGGAACGAAGGGAGCTCTCGATCGCCTTCTCCAGCGCACTGAGAAATTGCTCCTGCGTCTTGATGAATCCGCGGCGCGCCTGTCCTTCGATCTCCGCTACCAGGCGCATCGTTGCGGGAACGCCGAAGTCGGCCTCTAGCAGTATCTGCTCCAGACTCTCCAGCGAGCCCTGGATGGCGCCGCCGCGCGCTATTGCCGTAACGTCTGTGAGCGCGACGTCCTTTATTTTAGTCCACAGCGAACGGGTGGGTACGTCGCCCGCGCGCCGGAGTATCCTGCCTGCCATTTGGTCGCTGTCTGATTGAGGGCAAAAAAAACCCGGACATCCAAGTCCGGGTTGAAGATAAGCCCTGAGAGCTTCCGGGGCGTTACTCGGTCACGCTCGCCAAACGCGATTGGTTCAGGCTTGCCAGCGTCTGATTTCTCATCTTCTGAAAGAGAACGCGCTCATTGGCCGGGATGGGCTCGCCGCTCTTGCTCTGAAGCGCCAGCTTCGGATCGTGCGCCACGCCGCCGACGCGTATCTCGAAGTGGAGGTGCGGGCCAGTCGCCCAGCCCGTCATTCCGACGAAGCCAATTGTGGATCCCATGGCTACTCTGGTACCCGGGCGCATGCCCGGCGCGAAGTTTCGCATGTGACCGTAGCGGCTCACCATCCCGTTCCGGTGGCGGATGTCGATCATGTTGCCGTAGCCACCCTTGGTCCCCGCAAAGATCACGACGCCGTCGCCGATTGCGCGAACGGGTGTGCCCATAGGTGCCGCGTAGTCAGTTCCCGTGTGATTCCGCCATTCACCAAAGATCGGGTGCTTGCGGGCGCCGAAGATGCTGCTGATGCGACGGAAGGCCACTGGCGCGCGGAGGAACGCCGCCCGAAGCGACATACCGCTCGCGTCGTAGTACTGACCGGTGCTCGAGCCCGGCGTATCGAAGTGAATCGCCTCGAGCGGATTGCTGCTGTTCGAGAGCGCGAGACGCGCGCCCAGAACCTTGTTGACGATGATTGCGCCGTTGGGCTTCTGGAGTCGCTCGATCAGCAGGTGGAACTTGTCGCCCTGATGCAGGTCGCGGCTCATGTCGACCTTGTACTCGAAAATGTCGGCGAGTGACCAGGCGAGCTGGTGCCGGGCCGAGGGCGGTAGAACGCCGACGCCGCTCTCGTTGAGCGCGTTATAGAGGCTGGACTGAATGACGCCCGAGATCTGGAGGGTGTCCATCAGCTCGGTGTTGGAAGCTTCGATTACGACCGGCCGGAACAGGAAGTCGGCGGGCTCGAGGCCGGGTCGGGTGACGACGACCGGCGCCATTGGGAAGATCTGCTTCGGCTCCAAAGCGGGTGTAAGCCAAACGGCGACCATACCCATGACCGCCACAACTGCATAACTCGCCGGCCGCACTTTTACCCGCTTCAATCCATCTGCCTTCGAATGAATGTTGGAATTTCCATGTCACTCAGATCCTGCTCAGGAGACGACCGATCCCTCTCTGGAGTCACGGCCGGAGCACTGGTCGGAGGTGTCGGAATATTCCGTCTCGGCATCTCGTTCAGAGTGTTTCTCGTCACCCCATTTCCGCGGATTGGACGGAGGGGAATGACAGGTGAGCCTCTCACGATCGGAGACTGCGTAGCGATCATGTTCGGAACCTGGACCGATGCCGATTGTGGGCGGTCGAAGCCGGTCGCGATGACGGTAACCCGGATCTCGCCCTGCATCGCCGGCTCATGCACGGCTCCGAAGATGATTTCCGCATCTTCACCAACCGCATCGTGAATGATTTCGTTGATCTGGTGCACTTCACCGAGGGTCAGATCGGCGCCGCCGGTGATGTTGACGAGGACCCCGGTGGCACCCGACACAGAGACGTTGTCGAGGAGGGGGCTGGCGATCGCCTGCTGCGCCGCTTCGATGGCGCGATTCTCACCGCGGCCGATGCCTGTGCCCATGAGGGCGGAGCCGCCTTCCTGCATGACCGTGCGGACGTCGGCGAAATCGACGTTCACGAGCCCGGTGACGCTGATGAGTGAGCTAATGCCCTGTGTGGCGTGCAACAGCACTTCGTCCGCCTTCTTGAGCGCGTCCTGAAACGGGATTCCTTTGCCGACTACCGCAAGGAGTCGCTCATTCGGCACCACGATCATGGTGTCGACGTGCTTCCGCATCTCGGCGATGCCGAGCTCGGCCTGCCGCATGCGCTTGCGGCCTTCGAACAGGAATGGCTTGGTGACGATACCAACTGTCAGGGCACCAGCTGCGCGAGCGAGCTCGCACAGGACGGGTGCGGCACCCGTTCCAGTCCCGCCACCCATGCCGCAGGTCACGAAGACGAGGTCGGCGTTGTGCATCGCACGCGAGACCTCTTCTCTGTTTTCGTCGATGGCCTGCTTCCCGATCTCCGGCCGCGCACCAGCGCCAAGGCCGCGAGTTAGCTTCTTACCTATCTGGATCTTTACATCTGACTTGGAATTGAGGAGGGCCTGGGCATCGGTGTTGACCGAAATGAACTCGACCCCTTCGAGGTGTTCCTCGATCATGCGATTGACGGCGTTTCCGCCCCCGCCACCCACGCCCACGACCTTCATGCGGGCGGCTTGTGACTGGCTCTCCTCGAATTCGAATATCATCGGGTTGGAAACTCCGGCACTGCGTTTATGTGGAAAAAATACTGGGGCTAGTATACGCCCGTTAGTCGTTTCGTACCATAGGCAAGACGAGCGTGGGTCAAAAATAGTACAACCCGTGTCACGCGAGTTATCCACACTCGCTCCGAGTCCGCCAGCTTTATGATTTTCTCATAGCGCACGAGTCGGACGCGCGCTTCGACTAGCATCTCTGCGCGGGGTCGGTGAGGGTGTCCTCCACGGCGCTACGCTCGCTTGGTCGGAGCCCCTAACTACGCTCCCTCACTCCGTTCGGTCGCGGGTCTCCGCCTCGCGCTCGCTTTGGAAAGCGCCTGCGAGGACACCCTCACCTCCCTGCATAGTGTCGCAACAGC
>DASWBC010000399.1:0-3331 GCA_036390815.1 Gemmatimonadaceae bacterium | reverse complement strand
ATCGCGGTGATCGCACTTCCCCGCTCGAGAATGACGGCGCTGCGCTTCTTTCACCGGGCAGTGCTGCTCTCGATCTGCTTCACCGAGGTGTTCCTGTTCTATCGGAACCAGGTTGCCGCGCTACTGGTTCTGGCGTTCAATCTCTTCGCCCTGGCCTCCGTGAGTGTTGCAATCGCGCGGGAGACGCGGACGCGTATGGATACGGCTCGCATTCAAGCGCGACCGGTTACAGGTTAGAGCGTGTTGTCGAAGGCAGGAGCACGCGCGCGTCTGTGGTAGGGTCACAAACAGGAGCAAGTATGAGAATGGTTCTGGCAGTAGCAGCCTCGATTCTCCTTCCCAGTACATCTGCTTTCGGTCAGTGCAGCGATGCACAGAAAAAAGAGCTCGAAGCTTTCGACCATGCATGGGGCGATGCAACCGAAAGCGGTGACCGCGCCGCGATGGCGCCTTTCTTCGCGGACGACTACCAGGGATTCGGAGCCGCTGGAATGCAGGGAAAAGCGACAGCGATCGAGGCTGACGCGCGCACCGCCGAGAGAAATCGCGCCAACCCGGCTGATGCTCCACGAGCAGTGTACGCTTCCTACAGTTTTTCATGCACACCCACTACCGCGACGATAGCTCATCGCACTACGGTCACGACCCGGGTCAACGGGAAGGATCAGACATTTTACAATCGCAGCGTACATTTTCTCGAGAAACGAATGGGTCGTTGGCAGGCGGTTGCCAACGTTGCTTACCCTCTCGACGACTCTAGCGTGCTGGCCTACATAGAGGGCGACTGGAACGACGCTGCGCTCAGGCACGATCCGTCATGGTTCGAGCGCAATTATGCGTATGATGCGAGCGACATCAGCAGTCGCAGCGGCGGGATCATGACCAAGGCCCAGGCGGTCGTCGACGCCGGGACTGACAAGACCACCTTCAAGTCGCTCGACCTATCCGAGCTGAACGTTCGGACCGAGGGGAACGCTGCGGTGGTCACCGGCGTCAACCACGAAGTGGGACGCGATCCTCAGGGCAAGCCTTTCGATCGTCGGGTGCGTTTTACGGATGTCTACATCAAGCGCGACGGTCGCTGGCAGGTATGGGCGACACAGGGGACCACGATCGCAGATTGATTTTGACGAGGATGAACACTGGCGCCCTCCGCGAGACCAACGGCAACGTCAGAGGAAGATGCTGATGACACTGTGAATCCCCGCATTGAAGCACCGCCTCGGGAGGTTTAGGTTGTAGGTCCCGCCTCACTCGGTCCCTGAACAACATGTCGAACCGGATTCTGCGTTCTCTGCTGGCGACCACACTGCTCTCTGTGGCCGCTTCCTGTACTTCTGCGCCCCGTCTTCTCTCCACTGCGACGCACGCGGACTCGACCGTCATCCGCCGGGATATCGAGTTCCTCGCCAGTGACCAGCTCGAGGGCCGGCTCGCCGGTACCCCGGGTAATGATTCCGCCGCCGCGTACCTGGCCAGACGCTACCGCTCACTCGGTCTGACTGAGCTCCTCCCGGGATACCTTCAGCCGTTCGATGCTCTCTCCGCGCAGGATGCGCACATGGGACGCACCGCGCCGCGGCCCACGCAGAACGTCGTCGCGTTGCTGCGCGGTCGCGATCCCGCCCTGCGAGAGGAGTACGTTGTCATCGGCGCGCACTTCGATCACCTGGGACGGTCGCCGGTATTCGCCCTCGATCCGGAAGCCGGCGACGCGATCCGGAATGGAGCGGACGACAACGCATCCGGAACGGCCGCCGTGCTCGACCTCGCGCGATTGCTCGCGGCAAATCCACCGCGCCGCTCCGTGATCTTCATCAACTTCAGCGCGGAGGAGCTTGGCGTCCTGGGCTCCAGCTGGTTCGTCAACCATCCGCCCGTGCCGCTGGAACGCATCGTCGCGATGCTCAACTTCGACATGGTGGGCCGGCTGAGAAACGACAAGCTGATCGTGTACGGAACTTCGACGGCCACCGAGCTCAAGGGCATCCTCGACAGCGCGAATGCGGCGGCGCCGGGCGGGAGCCCAACGTTTCGCATCAGCGGCGGCGGCGACGGTTACGGACCGTCGGATCAGTCTTCTTTCTACGCCAAGGACATCCCCGTTCTCCACTTCTTCACGGATCTGCACGAGGACTATCATCGCGCCACCGACGATGCCGACAAGATCAACGCGGGGGGCGAGGCGCGCGTGGTGGATCTCGCGCTCCGCGTGGCGCGTGCGGTCGCCGACCGGCCGGCGCGGCTGACATTCGTGCGGATCGCGCCGCCTGCGCGTACAGCTGTCTCCGAAGAAGGCAAGCAGACCTACCTCGGCACCATCCCTGACATGGGTGCCAGCGACATCAAAGGCCTCCGCCTCACCGGCGTCCGCGCCGGCAGTCCCGCCGATCTGGGCGGTCTGAAAACCGGCGACGTGATTGTCGAATTGGGAGGCGCGGCGGTGAAAGATCTGTACAGCTACAGCGACGCGCTTTATTCGCACAAGCCGGGTGATGTCGTGAAGATCGTGGTGCTGCGGGGCGGCGCGCGACTGGAGCTCTCCGTCACCCTGGGCAGGCGCGGCGGCTAACGCTTTCTCTACCGAGCACTGGAACGATGAGCGCGATGAAGAGATATCGCATTTGGATCATCATATGGCTACCGGTTTATCGGCCGTATGACTACCGGTTTAACTGCAACGTATGACTACCGGCCAGGGGCTTTCGGCCGAATCGGCTTTGGGCTACGTGCTGGCTGTTCCTAGGTGGGACACCAGTCAAGTGGTTGGCGTTGATAATCGCACACCCCCTGCGCTGGCTCGCGCAAACCAAACAGCCCGCCCGGAGCCACCGGCCGGGCCGCCCACGGCTCCCGGCCGGTAGTCATAAGTTGTAGTTATATGAAGACGTGGAGCATCCTCTTCTGCCTGGTCCTGCAGGGTGCGGCATTCCGCGAGCCCGTGCCCATTGCACCGAGAGCGCGCGTGGATGGCGGAGTCGTCGAAGGAAGCTACTTCGATGCGCGAACCAGCGATGCAGCCTTCAAGGGAATTCCATTCGCCGCACCGCCAGTCGGCGACCTGAGATGGAAGCCGCCGGCACCCGTTAGACCCTGGCGTGGCATTCGTGACGCAAAGGAATTCGCGCCGACCTGCCCGCAACGACTCTCCTCGCCTGAGTTCTACGCCGGCCTCGCGACTCGGCTCGGTGGTCATCCTCCGCCGCAGCGACCGCTCACCACCAGCGAAGACTGTCTCTATCTCAGCATCTGGACATCCAACTTCGGCAGCTCGGAGCGACGGCCGGTGATGGTGTGGATCCATGGCGGCGGCAACAACGGAGGTTGGGGA
>DASWBC010000398.1:0-4842 GCA_036390815.1 Gemmatimonadaceae bacterium | reverse complement strand
GGTCTGCGCGGCGACGGCGTGCGAAACGGCGAGAACCGACAGTGCAGCCAGACGCCTGGCCGCGCGACGAATGATCATGGGGACAAGACGGGTTGAGGTGGCGGGCGATCCCTGTCGCCATCGCCAGAATTAGACAGCACTACGGTTGTAAGGGTTGGGTCGCGACGGCGATCCGAATGATACTCTCGGCGGAACTACTTCTTCGGGGGGGTCGTCGCTTGGCCAGCGATAACCGGTGCGGCATCCCTGGAGACCTGGTCCTCAACCGCCTTCCTGACCATCGCCGGAATGTTTCGACACGCGGCCGCCGGATCCTCCTCGAAAACTGCAATGAGGTTTCTGGACTTCGCCACCTCCGAAGCGTTGCCTCGCACCGTGATGGCAGAGATACCCGAGGTGGGGACGTAATAAGTGCTGCCGCGCGAGCGGACGTACGGCTTGACAATGTCCGCCGCCTGCTGGGGGGAAAGGCACCGAAGCGGAATCGTTTCGGTGCGCAGGTCCGAGCCCGTGCCGGCGTCGGCGTGCCTGAGAGCCGGAACTATCGTGGTCGCCGCGGCGATCCAGATCGTAACTACGAGCGCGGCGCCGCTCAGCATCACAACCACCCGACCGACGCGCCGGCGGTGTGCCGTGCGTACGGATGTCTCCGCCACCGTGATCGGAGCGCTCATCGGCGGTAGGTTGTTGAGCACATTTGCGGCGTTGTATTCCCTGTCACGGAGAAGTGTCGTGAGGCGCGAACAGTCGGGACAGGTCGCGCAGTGGAGCATCACGTCGGAGTCGGACGGCATCTCCCGCAGTGAGCCGGTAGCGAGCTCTGATAGGCATTCTTCGCACGTCATCGGGACAGCTCTCGATAGCTCGGGTGAGTGACGAGCAGGCCCTCTCGAATAGCCTTGCGCGCCTTGAAGAGATTGGCCCTCACCGAGACCGGTTTCATCCCGGTCCTCTCGGCCGCTTCAGACGGGGAAAATCCCTGGAGGTCGACCAGGTCGAAAATCTCCCGCTGCCGGCGCGGGAGCTCGGAGAAGAGCTCGCGAATCACGCTGGCGGCCCGCTCGCGATCCACTCGTCCGCCCGGGTCGGTGGTATACACGTCGCGCAAGGGCTGGGCGCCGGGCGAGAGCACGAGGCGATCGCGACGTCTGCGCGTCCGCCGCATCTGGATCGCCGCTCTTCTCGTGATCCTGTATAGCCATGCCTCGAGCGAACCGTCAGAGCGATACGTGCCGATCTCGCGATACGTGCGGACGAAGACTTCCTGAGTGATGTCTTCCGCCTCGTCGGGATCGCGCGCGAACATCAGCGCCCACCGGAACACCGCGGGTTGAAAGCGAGTGACGAGAGTGGTGAATGCGGAATCGTCGCCGGAGGAAGCGAGCGAGGCAAGCTGCGCGTCGCGCGCGTACGCCGCGCGATCACGGTACGACACGCTCGAGGGCGGATCCACGTCGCTACGCCCTTTTTTGTCGAAGCGGCTCATGGCGAGGCTAATATATGGTTGTATGGGCAGTGCGCCCGAACGTAGAGCCACTTCGTTTCTCCAAGGATGTTCTATTAACAGAGGGCATCACTTGGTTCAGCGTTTACTCGTTCTTTGGATCGACGGAAGACTACACGAGGGAGCGGATCCAGCCTCCATCGACGGCGATTGAGCTACCGGTTATGTAGCTCGCGCGCTCCGAGACGAGAAATGCGGCGAGAGCGGCGAATTCGCGGGGCTCGCCGAGCCGGCCCATTGGAATCTCCTTTTCCCATTTGGCGAAGGTGTCCTTCGCTGAAGCGCCTGATCTTTCGCCGGCGGCACGGGCCAGCTGCTCGACACGATCCGTGCGGGTGTAGCCCGGCAAAATGCAGTTCACCGTGACCTTGAACGGAGCTACTTCATTGGCGAGTGTGCGCGCGAATCCGGTGACCGCCGCGCGCAGGCTGTTCGAGAGCATCAGTCCCTCGATCGGCTGCTTGACCGCGATGGACGTCACGTTGAGAATCCTTCCCCACCGCCGCTCCTTCATTCCGGGCAGGAGAGCTCGTGCGAGTCCGACACAGCTGGTCAGGAGGAGCCGCGTGGCCGCGTCCCACATCTCTGGCGTCAGGCTCTCAAAAGGTCCGCTCGGCGGACCCCCCGAGTTCGTGACGAGGATGTCGACTTTTCCGAATTTGTCGAGTGCCGCTTTCGCTACGCGATCTATTCCCGACGGTTCGGAAACGTCGGCCGCGACATCCACGACGGTGACACCCGACGTCTTGCGGATCGATTCCGCGGTCTGGCGCAGCGCTTCCTCTCCACGCGCGCACACAACGAGATTCGCGCCTTCAGCCGCCAGCTCTTCGGCGATCGCGCGACCGAGCCCTTTGCTGCTGGCCGATACGAGAGCGACCTTGCCGCGAAGACCGAGGTCCAAGGGTTAGCGCCTCAGGTAGTCGTCTTTCTTGTCCAGCCAGTCCTGGCGCGGCGGGCTGAAAATGTCGACGTCGAGCGTCTCCTCGAGTGCTTCGGCCATGTGCGGCACGTTCGAAGGGATGTGCAGCACTTCGCCCGCGCCGACGACGATCTCCTCGACCTGGTCCTCGCCGAGCCGAAATTTGAGAGCCCCCTCCAGGATGTAGGTGAGCTGCTCGTTTTCGTGCGAGTGCTTGGGCACGATGCATCCTTTCTTGAGGTACACCTGCGCGAGCATCATGCGATCGCCTGTGATGAGCCGGCGCTCGAGCATGTCGGAGACTCGCTCCTTCTTCATCGAGTCCCAGCGGTAGAAGCTGCATTCGGTCTTTGAAGCCATTCAGGACTCCTTTGGGTCGGCCTTCGCGTCCATCGACACGCACCGCCAAAACTAGCGAAAATTTTTTTTGAAGGCGAAACAGTGTGACCGCCCCGCGGATTCGGGGTAGATGTTTCGGCGATCCGCGGCGAGCAGGGTTTTCATTCAAAAGCTCGGCTGTGCCCTCCTCGACGCGAGGATTGCGTTTCCGCGTTTCCGGCCGCGCGTCCTAATAAAGGATTCCCGCGCCGATTGCGCGTTATGAGTCGAAGGGACTACAAACCGAGAGAAGAAAATGAGACTGAAAACACATCAGAATGCGGTCATCGCGCTTGCAGCAGTCATGGGTCTGACGACGTTTGCGCGCACAGCGGAGGCGCAGCTACCAATATCGGATCTCCACCCATCGTTCTACGGCTCGGCCGAGGGGGACTCGCGCCACACCCAGTTCTATCTGCTCGGCATGTACGTCGGCATGGGCGGGCTCGGCTGGTCACCGTATTTCAACGTCAATGGCTACTCCCTTCACTACCGATTCAACAGCGTTGCGACTTCCGACAGCACGCTCATGGCGATTTCGCCGACGGTCGGCATGGCGTACGCAGGTCGCAACCAGGGTGTCTCAATCGGGGCGGGATACACCTGGGTCGACCACGAGGACGCAGGCGCGCCCGGAGCTGAAGGGGGCGGAAGCAATGGCGCATCCATCAGCATTGGTGCGTACAACAACGGAACCGGCAGGCGACCAATGCACATGCAGCTTCTGTCGAACTACAATTTCGGCAGCAAGTACGTTTGGGCACGCGGCCGCGCCTCGGTACCATTTGGACATTCCCCCAGGCACCCCGCGCGCATCGGCGGCGAGGTGGTCGGCCAGGGTGGCGGAAAGGATCCATTGACGAGCAATTCCTTCCAGGTGGGACCGACGCTCGAGTACGGCTGGACTCCGCAGTTCAGGACCACGGCAGCGGCTGGATACAAATCGGTTGGAGGCGCACGCTTGGCGAGTCGGGAGTCAGCAGGGTACCTGAAGCTGGAGTTCTCGTTCTCGCCGTGATAGGCTGATCGAGAAGCCATTAGATCGCTCTACGATCGCTAAGACAAACCCCCGAGAAATTTCGGGGGTTTTGTTCATTCGGCGGAGCTCGCGCGGGCCAGTCAGCCGGCCGGGGGAGGGACGGGAGGAGGTGGAGTGGGAGGAGTCAGCGGAACTACCGGATGCTTGAGATGGAATCCGGTCGCCTCCTGATACGCCCGCGCTACCACCAGCAGCTTCGATTCCTCGAACAGTCCGCCCAGGAAAGTCAGTGAGACCGGAGTGCCATCGTCGCGGAATCCGTTCGGAAGGATCACGGCTGGATGTCCGGTGAGATTCGTCGCGACCAGCTGGGAGAGATTGGCGGCACCGGTAGGGGTAACGATCACGTCGACAGTGCGCATGAGATCGTCCCATTTCTGGATCGCGATCGACCGCAGACGATTGGCGTTTACGTAATCGACGGCGGGAATGAAGCGCGACGTCCGGAAGGTGTTCGGCCAGTCGAACTTCCCCTGCTGTACGAGCTCATTATCACGATTCGATCTGGTGAGGTCATCGAACGCAGCAGCGGCTTCCGCGGTCAGGATGATGCGCATGGCGTCGTAAGGGACGTCGGGCAGCTCGACCGGAATCAGGTTGATCCCGAGGCGCTTGAACACATCGAGCGCCGCGTCGTCGAATTGTTTTGTCGCATGCATCGTCCGCTTGGCGTCGCTTGGATCCGTCAGCGGCGTGTCGAACGCGGACTTCACGTATCCGACGCGCAGCTTCTTCGGCGAGAGCTGTGCATCCCAGTGATAACCCGCCGGAATGACGCTGTTGTCCTGACCGTCGGGTCCGTAGATGGCATCGAGCACGATCGCGCAGTCTTCAACGCTCCGGCAGAGCGGGCCGAGCTTGTCCATCGTCCACGAGAGGGCCATCGCGCCGGTGCGCGGAACGCGGCCAAACGTCGGCCTGAGCCCGGTAGCGCCGCATCGGGTCGAGGGAGAGGAGATCGATCCGAGCGTCTCGCTTCCAATCGCGAAGCCGACGAGG
>DASWBC010000397.1:0-2285 GCA_036390815.1 Gemmatimonadaceae bacterium | reverse complement strand
TTCTTCCGCCGTGAATGCCGCGACCGCGTCGCGGAACATTATCTCTTCCTCGGAGAGCAGTGTCAGCGCTGAAGAGGTAGTGGCATCAGCTTGCATTGCGTCTACCAGATTCGCGGCGGAATTGCGGTCGGACGCACCATTGGATCACCGTCTTTGCATCCCCATGCCGCTTTGAACTCCGGCATGTTGCTGAGCGGCCCGTTCACACGCCACTTCGCTGGCGGATGCGGGTTGGAGGCGACCAGGAATCGGAGAAATTCCGGTCGATCGAGCGTGCGCCACACCTGAGCCCACCCGAGGAAGAAGCGCTGCTCCGGAGTAAAGCCGTCGATGACCGGTTGGGGATGCGCGGCGAGGGCTCGCTTCATCGCCGCATAGGCGACAGTCAAACCGCCGAAGTCACCGATGTTCTCGCCAAGTGTCAGTTGACCCTGCACGTGTGTAGCAGAGTCGAGTACGGTGTACGCATCGAATTGTTTGACAATCTTCTGGGCCTCCGCGTCGTAGCGCGCAGCATCTTCCTTGCTCCACCAGTCCCGCATGTTGCCGAACTTGTCGAACTGCCTGCCCTGGTCGTCGAACGCGTGCGACATCTCGTGTCCGATCACGGCGCCCATCGCACCGTAATTCAAAGCGTCGTCGGCATTGGGGTCGTAGAAAGGCGGCTGCAGTATTCCCGCCGGGAACACGATCTCGTTGAGAAGCGGGTTCTCGTACGCGTTGACCGTCGGAGGCGTCATGCCCCATTCGGTGCGGTCAGTTGGCTTGTTGATTTTTGCCCAGTCACGCGCAGAGGCCCATTGCTGTCCCGCAAGGACGTTCGCGAAGTATCCCGTCGGACTAATCGTGAGCTTCGAGTAGTCGCGCCACTTGTCGGGATATCCGATCTTGCGATTGAACGCGTCGAGCTTGACCAGCGCCTGCTGCTTCGTCTCAGGGCCCATCCACTGCAGCTGCTCGATGCGCGAGCGCAGCTCACGTACGAGGTTGTCGACGATTGTCACCGCTCGTGCTTTCGCGGCCGGCGAGAATTTGCGCGCCACGAATTCCTGGCCGAGCAGCTCGCCAAGGTAGTTGTCGGTGGCGTTGACGCATCGCTTCCAACGCGGGCTGATCTCTGTGGCTCCCGTGAACAGCTTGTTGAACTCGAAGTTCTCTTTCACGAAGGGTGTGCTCAGTGAAGGCGCGGAGCCGTTGATCAGCCGCCAGCGCAGGAGCGTCTTCCAGTCCGCCAGCGGCACGCTCGTCAGCATGCGATCGAAGTTCTGGAAGAATTCCGGCTGCCCGACGTTGACTTTGGTCGGGATCGGCGCTCCGAGCTCCGAATAGAACTGCGCCCATGAAAGGTGTGGCGTGAGCGAGTCGACCTGCCTCAGCGTCATGCCATGATAGTTGTTGACTACGTCGCGAAGCTGAATGGGAGTGCGTGAACCCTTGGCGAACTCGGTCTCGACCGCCAGCACTGTATTGGCCTCAGCATTCGCTTTTGCCGGGGAATCGCCGAGCAGCTGAAACATTCGCGAGACGGTGGCGGTGAACTTCGCGCGCAGGTTGGCGGACGCGGTGTCCGTCTTCGTGTAGTACTCGCTGTTTGGAAGCGACAATCCGCCTTGGTATAGCCCGGCGATCGTATTTGCCGCATCTTTTGCATCCTGCGTGGAGCCTTCAGAGATCGGCGCCAATCCGTAACTCTTTTCCAGCTCGCCGAGTGCTCGCTTCAGATCGTCCACGCTATTGATCGCGGCGATGCGATCGAAGCCGGGCTTGAGTGGTGCCGTCCCCAGCTGCTCGATGGCGACGGTGTCCATGCACGTCGAGTAAAAGGCTCCGACTTTCCACTCTCCCGTGCCCTGCTTGTACTGCCCGGATTTTACCCGCACGACACTGCTGTCGAGAATGGTGCGCAAAAGCTCCTGGTTCTGATCGAACAGCTGGTCGAACGCACCATAAGACGGATAGTCTCCGGGAATCTTCGCGCGTTGCAGCCAGCCGCCGTTGGCGAACTCGTAGAAATCCAGGCAGGCCGGGTAGCTAGTATCGAGGTTGGCGCGATCGAAGGGGATGGTCTGCAGCGGCGCCTGCGCGCGCACAGTTCCCGCGAGCACCACGAGCAGGGTGAGCGAGCTGAGGGCAGCACGATGCGAGTAAATCACGATTTTTCTCCAGGAATGACCGTCTGGCGCGCGGTCTTCGCTCGACAGGCGTCGCCGCACAATTTCTCCGAACAATCCGGATCCCAGCATCGGTCGGCCTCGGCGCCCTCGAAAGACCTGACCGGCTCGATT
>DASWBC010000396.1:0-2121 GCA_036390815.1 Gemmatimonadaceae bacterium | reverse complement strand
GAAACGCGCAGTTTCGCTCTCGTCCGTCGGTGAAGACGCCGCCGATCTGCTGCATCTGATTCAGGAGACGATGCTGATCGACGCGCGCGAGCGGCGGGAGCACAACAGCATCCGCGGTGGAATCACCTACGACCGGTTTCGCGAGGTTATGGAGGGAGACGGCGCGTTCGTGTACGCGGGGTGGTGCGGTGACGCCAAGTGCGAGGCCGCGATCAAGGAAGAAACGAAGGCTACGATTCGTGTTCTTCCCGACGAGGAGTTCAGATCCGCCGAGCCGCCCAAGACGTGCCTGAAGTGCGGGAACGCGTCGACCGCCGAGGCGCTGTGGGCAAAGGCGTACTGAGCACGCGAGAGGTGTCGCCGACTCGATTAAAGGAAACGGCTGCACCTTTCGAAGCGTTCCCCAGAGACGAGTCCGGACTTCGCTGCGAGGGCGTCTCGCTCGACGTCATCGCGCGCGCGATCGGTACTCCGTGTTACGTGTACAGCTCGGGGGCCATCCGGGACCAGTACCGCCGGCTTCGCGAAGCGATGGGGAAGGTCGACGCGCGCCTACACTACAGCGTGAAGGCAAACTCGAGCATCGCCATCCTCGCGCTCCTGCGTGAGCTCGGCGCCGGCCTGGATATCGTTTCCGGCGGTGAGTTGTTTCGCGCGCTCAAGGCGGGATACTCCGGACGGGATATCGTCTTCAGCGGCGTCGGGAAAACGGAGCGGGAGATGGAGGAGGCGCTTCGCGCGGAGGTGCTCCTCTTCAACGTGGAATCCGAGCAGGAGCTGCGAGTACTCGATACAGTGGCGAAGCGGCTCGGCCTCGTCGCTCCAGTTGCGGTGCGCGTGAATCCGGAGGTGTTGGTGGACACACCGCACCCGTACACACGCACCGGCGAGAAGGGAATGAAGTTCGGGATTCCGTTCGACGAGGCGCTGTCCGTAGCGAAGGTGGCCGCCAATCTGAAGAATGTCCGCCTGCTCGGTCTCGACATGCACGTCGGATCGCAGATCTCGCAATTCGCGCCGTACGAGGTGGGAGTGCAGCGTCTGCTCCACCTGCGGCGCGAGATTGAGCGCGACACGAAAATCCCGCTGGCGTACCTCGACATCGGTGGCGGGCTTGCTGTCACTTACGATGCGGAAAGCACGGTCGACATCGGTCGCTTCGGAGAAGTGATCAACGCGCTGGTCGGGGGCTCCGGTCTCAGGATCATCCTCGAGCCCGGCCGTTTCCTCGTCGGCAACGCCGGCGTCCTACTGACCCGCGTGCTCTACAGAAAGCGAAGCGGCGGCAAGGAATTCATCATCGCCGATGCGGGCATGACGGATCTCCTCCGGCCATCCCACTACAACGCATTCCACCGGATCGAGGCGGTAAACCCAACCGGACGTACCACCGTGGCCGACGTCGTCGGCCCAATCTGCGAGAGCGGAGACTTTCTCGCCCTCGACCGGCAGATCGACGACGCGCAGCCGGGAGATCTTCTTGCGGTGCAATCGACTGGTGCCTACGGATTCGTAATGTCCTCGAACTACAACGCGCGCCCACGCCCCGCAGAGGTGCTGGTGGACGAAGCCAGATTCGCGGTGATAACCCGCCGTGAGAGCTACGACGATCTCGTCCGCAACGACGAGAATTCTCCCACGTGGAGGAATTCCTAGTGCGGATCGGGGTCATGGCCGACACGCACGATCGCGTTCCCGCGATCGCAGACCTCCTGGACCGCTTTGCTTCCAAGGGCATCACGATGGTGATGCACGCGGGCGACTATTGCTCCCCGTTCTCCCTCTCTCCGTTTCACCAGAAGGGGATGGCACTCCTCGGCGTGTTCGGCCGCAATGACGGTGATCGCGAGTCTCTTAGCGCGTACGCGGCGCGCGGGATGGGAACGGAGATATACGAATCGCCCCACAGCTTCGAAGTGGGAGGGAAGCGCGTCCTGATCGTTCACGACATTGCGGAAGTCAGCGGGCGGTCAATCGAGTCGCACGACTTCGTGGTTCATGGTTCCTCCCACCTGCAGGGCACCAAGAAAGTCGGAAGCACGCTCGTGATAAATCCCGGAGAGGCCTGCGGCTGGATTCACGGCAAGTGCACCGCGATGATTCTCGACACGGACACCGGAG
>DASWBC010000395.1:0-8095 GCA_036390815.1 Gemmatimonadaceae bacterium | reverse complement strand
CGAAGCGAAGCTACTTGTTGCGCGCGTCCTTGCGAATGTCCTTCACATCCTTGCGTCTGTCCGCGCGATCCTGGCGGAGGTCCTTGCGATCCGCCTTTACTTCCTTGGCATCCTGCTTGGCTTCCTTCTTGTCGCCCGCCTTGATGTCCGCCTTCACTTCCTTGCGGTCGGCGGCAACTTCCTTGCGATCCGAGCGAACTTCACGGTTGTCGGAACGAACTTCTTTGCAATCCGCGGTTGCTTTCGGGTGATTCTTGCACCAGGTAGCGAGTTTCGCCTTGGTCATGTGCGGGGACGCTTTCAGCGCGGTCTGAGTGCCCTGCGCCGAGACCTGTGAGCTAACTGCCAGAACCAGGGCGGCGGCGAACGCCGCAAGCTTCGCTTTCGACATCTCTTGTCTCCTTGGTATAACGGGATCCGTTGTTGGTGGGCGCATTCGCGCTCCGTTCAGCATGAGAGACGCCCCACCTGGGCGGACGTTAACGGCTGAGATTGAATCGAAGATTGCGGTGTCCATTCGGTTCGCCAAAAGGTCACAAGTACATGTAGGTGCAGCCGTGTGTTTGCGCCTGATTGATTGCCACAACCATCGCCGGCACCAGGTAGACGCCCGGAAGCATGTTTGCCTCGAACTCTTTGCGAAGGGCCGCCGATTTCTCGCCGCCTCCGCCGAGAATTCCCATCCAGACGTTGAACGCGTTGTTGCAAAGGATGAACACGGCTCCGCGCTGCTGCAGTGCCGAGATGGATGTGTCCGCCGGAATGGGGATCGGCGCGCCCGTGACAGAAAGGGGCTGAGCGCCGCCGGGTGAGGTGAAGAAGACGTTCTCTTTCGCGGGTGCGTTCGTGGCATCCATCACCTTGAGCGGGTTCGCGAGCCCATACTTCGCCCACATCGCGTCATTGAATCCGAGCATCGTCGTCATTCCATACAAGCTGACCACGGCGGTGACATCCGGATGCTGGACCTTGTACGTATCGCGCATGGTGTTGAGGTAGTTCCGGACGTGCAGCAGGCCCATTCCGTTCTCGTGGTTCGGCATATCGAAGACCTGGCGGTGCTTGCCGGAGACGGCGGTCAGCCATTTGTCACTCGGAGTCACATCGCTGCGCGTTTTGCGCTCCGCCGCGAAAGCGGTAGGGATCGAACCGGTGAGGCCGAGTGCGACCGCACCGACCGCAAGACTGCCAAGAAACTCTCTGCGTTTGGGGGACGGTGTTTCGCTCATCGTGACTTCTCCTGTGAAGTTGTGGTGAGGATGTGATAGTCCGAGTCATCAGGCTTTCCGCCGCGGGGCCAGTCGCGCGCCTTCGCCGGAAAATCGGGGCGGGGCCGCGTGTTGACATAAGTCGCGACGTCGAACGCCTGTTGTGCGCTCAGCTGTTGCGCGCGATCGAACGGCATGACCGCGTGAATGAACGATGCGGCGGTGTTTATTCGAGCCATTCCGGCTCCGACGTTGAACGAATGCGGTCCCCACGTCGGGGGCGCCAGCGCAGTGCCCTGTCCGTTCGCGCCGTGGCAGCGGGAGTACACCGCTGCGAAGATGGCGGCACCACGCACGGGATCACCCTTGAGCGGCTCAAGTCGCGGCAATCCCTGGCCGTCGGTCTCAGCGCCGACCGGTGTCCCGCTCGACAGAAATGCGAGATAGGTGACAATGTCGCGCATGTCCGTGCCCGCGTGTGCGAGCGCTCTGCCATTCATGCTACGCAGGAAGCAGTCGTTGATCCTGTCCTCGATCAGATCGACCTTGCCGCTCCTCGCCCGGTATTGCGGGAACCGCGCGAAGCTGCCGACCCAGGACATCGCGTCCCGGCGCAGCCCACCGTCGAGGTGACAACTGGCGCAGCGGAGGGAATTCCCGACGTTGTGCGGAAGGCTGTCGCGTGTCGCCAGTAGTATCGCGCGGCCGCGGAGCGCCGACGCCCGGTATGCGCTGTCTTTCAGCTCGTCGACCGATGGAACACGGAACGGGACGCGTGGCTTTTGCGTCTGCTGGGCAAAGGCGGAAGACTCCGGGCGAGCCATCACTCGCTCGACCGCTCCGAGCAAGAGTACGAGGAGGACAGCTTCTCCGACATGGATCCGAGGACGCAGCGTTACCTCCGCGTGGGCGAGGGGTGAGACGGGATCGACGCGGCAGAGAATACCACCGGCGGTTGCCCCCGGACAGTCGGGATTCTGTCAAATGTCCTATCAACCTTTCACCACACTGGCTGTCAGCCAGCGTCCTACGTTGCAGCGACGGCGGTCAAAGCGGGAGGGTGATTCAACGCCGCAGAATCTTCCCCAGCAGAAAGCCAGCGCCAAGGGCGACAAGCAGCGACCGGCCCGGATGTTCCTTGATCTGCTTCTCGACACCGCCCTTGAGTTTTTCGAGATCGGCATCGCGTATCCAGTCCGCGCTCGATTTCATTCCGCTGGCGAGCGTATCCGTAAGCTCCGTGATGGGGGAATCGTGAGGAACCGCAACGGACGTTCCCGGCGTCGTGGCGCTTGATCGTGCTCGTTGCTGGCGCAGTACTTCCGCGCCGGCCTCGAGGCCGTCGGCGAGGATCGCTGGTATGGTGGCAGCTCTTTCCTTCATCGAGGATGCCAAGCCTCTCGTGCGATTCGCAGCGACTCCTTCGTCAATGGTGGTGTCGCTCGTCGCATTCGGGTTCGTGACTTCGCTATCGGTCGGTTTCATCGGCACAGTCCCCCACAGTTGTTGAGCCGCACAGAACGCCGGCCATGATTTTACCTGCAGGAGCCGCGCCTCCGGTGCCAGGTTGTCGTCCTACGCGTCCTGATGGGCCACGACTGCTACGATATGCCTCTCCAGTCCGGGGATGATCGGGCCGCCAGCTGACTGATGGTGTGGATGTCCGATGCGCGCCGCTTGAGAGCGCGCTGGCTTTGCTCGATCGTGATGAGCTGGAACCTGATGCTCTCGCCGGGGCGCCGTTGGGCCAGGATCGGAAGATCGGCCTCGCTGACGACGGCGATCTTGGGGTACCCACCGATCGTGGGCGCATCGGCCATCAGGGCGATCGGGAGTCCGTCGCCCGGTATCTGGATTGCGCCCGGGCATCCGGCCTCCGAGGGGAGCATACCCAGGGAGTTTCCAAGGGCAGGTCCCTCGAGTTTGTACCCGGTTCGATCCGACGCGGTGGAAATTCTGTAATCGCTTTCTGTCAGCGTGCGCCACGCCGATTCATCGAATAAATCGTTCTGCGTGCCCGAAGTGATGTGAACTATCGCGCTATCGTAGCGCGGCATCAGATCGGCGGCGGAGTGAAATCCTTCTGCCGGAAGGGATGTTGGCCGCGCACCAAGGGCGATCGAATCACCGCTTCTCAGCATTCGGCCTTCATATCCTCCGAAATGTCCGGGGAGATAGGTGGACCGGCTGCCGAGGAGGATCGGGACATCGATGCCCCCGTCGCATGCGAGATAAAGAAAACGGCCGCTCGTGATCTGCTCGACCGTGAACTCTTCACCAGCACGCGCGTACGTGGTCGTGCACGGCGCGACGCCCTTTCCGGAGAGCGTCGCGCGCGCGCTTGCGCCGCCGATCGCAAAGAGACAATTGCGATCGAAACGGACGGATCCGCCGCCGAGCGCCCACTCCAGTGCCGCCGCGTCAACGGAATTTCCAACGATTGCGTTGACCGCGCGGATCGCAAACGTGTCCATGGCGCCGCCGCGGGGCACTCCGAACGAGCGCGAATGCAAACGCCCGCCGTTCTGCACGGTCAGGTACGGCGGCGCCCGCGTAATCGTGATCATGGAACGCGCTCGAAGCGCGCCGTATCGCCCGGAGCGAGGAGCGCCGGCGGGTCGCGCGTCGGGTCGAACATCACCGTCTGCGTGCTGCCGATGATGTGCCAGCCGCCTGGCGTGTCGAGCGGGTAGATCGCTGTCTGTGCCGCCGCGATCGCGACGCTGCCCGCCGCAATGCGCGGGCGGGGCTGCGCACGGCGGGGCAGGTGCAACGACGGGTCGAGCTCGCTCAGATAGGCAAACCCGGGCACGAATCCGAGCAGATCGACCGTATAAGCCCTGGCCGAATGCCGCGCGATGACGTCTTCGACTGAGAGGCCGGTGGAAATGGCCACCGCCTCGAGGTCCATTCCGTCGTAGCGTACAGGGATTCGGTGCTCCCGCGATTTCGGCGATCTGGCGCTCGAGTGAGTTCCGCGATCGCACGCGGCCAGCAGCGTCGCTGAGATCTCCTCGTACGACGCATGACGCGGATCGTAGAACACGGTGAGGGCGAGATACGCCGGAACGATGTCATCGACGTGCGGGATATTCGCCGCCTCGAGCGCGCGCGCCGCGGAATGGACGCGGCGGAGAAGCTCGGCGCTCCGTTCAGCGCCGAACACAATGCTGACGGCTGAGTCGCCGAGCGGGCGGGGGCGCAGCGAGGCGGTGGTCAAGCGGCGAACGGCCCAATGGTCACGCCTGATTCCTTGAGCCTGGCGTTCAGCGCGCGCAAGATCGATAATGCGTCGGCATTATCCCCGTGCACGCATAGCGATTGAGCTGCGATGTGCAGCTCGGAACCGTCGTCAGCAGTGATCGTCTGGCCTTTGACGAGCATCACCGCGCGCTGGACAGCGCTCCTCACATCGCGGATTATCGCGCCCGGCTCGTCGCGCGGCACGAGCGTTCCATCGGGCTTGTAGGCTCTGTCGACGAATGCCTCGGTTGCGAACGCGATCCCGGCGCGCTCCGCGGCGCGAGCCATCTCACTGCGCGGAAGTCCCAGCAGGGTGAGCGATGCCTCGACATTGCGAATCGCCGCCACGACCGCGGTTGCCGCTTCGCGATCGCGCGCGGCCCGGTTGTAAAGGGCGCCGTGCGGCTTTACATAGGAAAGTCGCGCCCCCTCGGATCCGCACACCTCGCGCAGCGCGCTGATCTGGTAAGCTACGTGGTGCAGGATTTCTTTGGCGGGAAGGCCCAGCTCGCGCCTGCCGAAGCCCCGAATGTCCGGATACGAGGGGTGCGCGCCGATCGTGACGCCACGGAGCTTCGCCGCCCTTACCGTGTTGCGCATCGTCGTCGCGTCGCCGGCGTGGAAGCCACAGGCGATGTTGGCGGAGGATACAAGGTCGAGCAGTGCCTCGTCCTGCGCGGCGCGGGAGAGGCCAAAGCCCTCTCCGAGGTCGGCGTTGATATCTATCGTGAGTGGCAAGCAGGTCAGCCGCTATTTCTTACGGCCTTTCTTCCCGCCGCTCACCGGCTTGGCCTCGACGATCTGCCACGACTCGTCGTCGTCCTCGAAACCGCCACGGGTGACCTTTGGCAGGAGCTTTTCGCGCACCACCACGGGGGCGAGCCAATATGTGAATCCATCATCCGCTTCAACGGGCAGCCAGGCGAATTTAGTGCGCACTCGCTCGTCACCAATCTTGCCGTGCGGATCACTTCTATTCTTCCACTTCACGCTGTTTCCCCTCGCTGCTGCAACTAGATGCGGTCTTCGAGTCCCTTGACGCCCGACATCTCGGCGCAGTTCGCGCAACAATAGAAAGTTCCGTTATTCTCAACGCCGTGGCCGATGATCTTGCAGCCGCAGTGCGAGCACTTCGGCGCCAGGGCGTGGATCGCGCACTCGAATGAGTCGAAGGTGTGGGCTTTCCCCTTCATAGTGACGGTGAACGACTTGTCGTAGTCGTTGCCGCAGACCTCACACTTCGCCATTGGCGCTCCGGGTCCGGTTGCCGATGTGCCCTCTACGGCGAATCTAATGCCGCTGGAGCGTGGAATTCAGCGGAAAACTTTCCTCATCTTCGTATCGGGGTCGCGAGCGAAGCGGAAGGTGAACCACGCGAGATCGGTCACGAGCTCGTCGTAGGTCTGCGGATCGATCTTGTCCGCGACGACGGTCATGCGTCCAGAGATCTGCGTCTTGAGATGCTCGATCCATTCCTTGCTGAAGTCGGCCATTAGCGGGGCTCCGGTTGCGAGAACTACAAAGTGATGGGTCGGACGGGCGGGCGCCAGCGGACAGGCTCCTGCCCGGGTTGAGAGGTAACGGCGCGCAGCCGCCACTTTCAGGTAACGATCCGCCCTGCCGCTGAGCTGAATTTTGGCACTCTCCTTGACTATTGAATTGGTGCATTCCGCGACTTTCGCGGCAGCAACTTCTCAGGAGAGCAATGTATGAAGTATTACCTTCGCACGATCGCGCTACTGGCGGCGAGCCTGGCGTCAGTTCCACTCAGCGCCCAAAGCTCGGGATCAGGCGAGCGCGCCAGGGCGGCCGCGAACTCGAGCACGAAAATGCCCGTAATCATACCGGCCGGCACGCCTCTTACCGTCTCAATCGATGAGGATCTTTCCAGCGCGTCCGTCAACCAGGGCCAGCAGGTGGCGTTTCACCTTCCCACGGACTATTCGGAATTCGGCCATGTGCTGATTGCGTCGGGGACGCCGGTGCGTGGAACGGTGGCTCATGTTGCGCGCCGCAGCGCGGGGGGAAATCCCGGGGCTGTGACGGTGTCGGTCACGTCCGTACGCGCGGTAGATGGAACGAGGATCCCGCTCCGTGGCACCACAAAAGTCAGCGGCAAGAAGCGTCAGGGTCAGGCCGCGGCGCTGGGCGTCCTGACGTTCGGAATCGGCGCAACCAAGAAGGGGCTTTCCGCCGTCATCCCTGCGGGAACGCAGTTTTCCGTGTTTACGGACGCGAAGCGCACGATCGTAGTTGACAGATAGTTACAGGTTCGGGCCGGCGCGAAAAAACAATACCGCGCCGGCCATTCAGCGGCGAACACAACTTTCGAGGGCTAACTTGGTGCGGAATATCACGGTCACAATCGGCGCAATCGCGCTGCTCGCCGGGTGTGGGGTCTCCACCCAGCAGGAAGTCCAAATGGGGCAGGATGAGGCGCAGCAGGTCAACGCGCAGCTTCCGATGGTTCAGGACGCCCAGATTCAGAATTATGTGAACGCCCTGGGCAATCGGATTGCCAGGGCCACATCGCGCAGCGATCTCAACTGGCAATTTCAGGTCGTGAACTCCGATGTGGTGAACGCCTTCGCGCTGCCCGGCGGGTTCGTGTATGTGAATCGGGGCGTGCTGGCGCGTGCGAGCAACATGTCGGAAGTGGCAGGCGTGCTGGGACACGAGATCGAGCACGTCGTGAGGCGCCACTCAGTCAAGCAGATGGAGCAGGCGCAGACAGCCAATGTCGGAGTCGGCATTCTCTGCGCGCTGACGGGGGTCTGCCAAAGCGGGGTCGCACAGGCAGCGATCAACGTCGGTGGCACCGCCGTCTTTGCGAAATTCAGCCGCACCGACGAGATCCAGGCTGACGAAGGCGGCTTCAACAACGTGATTCGCGCCGGGATCAGTCCGCGCGGGATGTACACCTTCTTCCAGAAGCTGCTGGCCGAAGAGAGCTCTGGCGGGGGAAGCGCGTCGGCGTGGTTCTCGGACCACCCGGGCACCCAGGACCGCATCGCCGACATCCAGCGGATGTTGAGTCAGGTTCCCGCGTCGACGCTCAACAGCCTCGCAACAAACGATGCCGGATTCAGCTCGATGAAGTCGAGACTCGCGCAGCTTGCGCCCGCACCGAGACCGCAAGGGCAGTAGGAAGATTTACTATCGGCTGGGAAACGCCACTCGCTGCGGACGACACCGAGTGGCGTTTGTTATTGCGATTCCGGCCAGGGTTACGTCCGCAAAATGCGCGGTTTGGGCAATTTGCGGTGAATTCCGCTCCCAAAGTAGGTCAGCTCAGCAGTATAACTGCCTATGCTGCAAGAGATTAGCGTTAATGCCTGATTCGGCAGCGATTGCCTTATTTGCGTGTTGCATAAGCTCCGACGGCCAAGTCTGTTGAGTATCGACGGCAACTGCTCGCCGCTCCCAACCGCTTCTCTCTCCAGGATTTTCCAATACATATGCGCAACAAAAAGGGTTTTACACTTATCGAGCTTTTGATCGTGGTCGTCATCATCGGCATTCTTGCCGCGATTGCGATTCCTAAGTTCGCGAACACGAAGGACAAGGCGTATGTCGCAGCGATGAAGTCTGACCTGCGCAACATGGCGACCTACGAAGAGCAGTACGCCGCGGACAACAACGGC
>DASWBC010000394.1:0-4721 GCA_036390815.1 Gemmatimonadaceae bacterium | reverse complement strand
CTACACCGGCGACCTCGGATATCTGGATGAAGACGGCTATCTCTTCATTGTCGACCGCAAGAAGGATCTGATCAAGACGTGCGGCTTCCAGGTGTGGCCGCGCGAGATCGAGGAGGTCATTTCAACCCACCCCGCGGTGGCGGAGGTGGGAGTCGTCGGATTGCCGGACAACATGCGCGGCGAGGTCGTGAAGGCGTGGGTCGTCCTGCGGGCGGATTGTGAGCTGACTCCCGCCGACCTGAAGTTGTACTGCCGCGATCGACTCGCGCAGTACAAGATTCCCGCGAAGTACGAGTTCGTGGCCGACCTGCCGAAGACGCAGATCGGAAAAGTCCTGCGTCGCGTGCTTAGGCAGACGCCCGACAAAAGTGAGGAAATCGCCGAGGTGGGGACGGCTTAGATCTCTTAACCGCAAAAGTTGCAGTTTCAGTTCGCGCTTATAGCAGTGCCCTGGCCGAGCAGTTACGGTTTGAGCGCCCTCGTCGCCAACTCGTCTTCGAGACGTGCGGCGAAATCTGCAACTGTGATGATCTCCTGCTTCTTCCCCGCCCCCCGCACTCTGAGCGCGATCGAATCCGCCTCGGCTTCGCGCTTTCCGACAACCGCCATGTAGGGGATCTTCAGCATCTCGCCTTCGCGAATCCGGTAGTTCAGCGTATCCGAGCGATCGTCGAGATGCACGCGCACGCCGCGCACCTTGAGCCGCTCGACGACCGATTGCGCGAATGTCCTCAGCTCGTCGGCGATCGGGATCACGCGCACCTGCTCGGGTGCGAGCCAGAGCGGGAATGCCCCCGCGTAATGCTCGATGAGCCCACCGACGAATCGTTCCATTGAGCCCACCAGCACCCGATGCAGCATGATCGGGCGGTGCGGCGTGTTATCGGGCCCCGTGTATTCCAGCCCAAACCTCTCGGGCAGGTTGAAGTCGAGCTGGACTGTCGGTCCCTGCCATTTTCTACCAATCGCGTCGATCAGCTTGAAATCGAGCTTCGGGCCGTAGAACGTGCCGCCGCCTACATCATAAGTGAACGACTGGCCACGCTTGTTCAGCGCGTCCGCCAGCGTCTGCTGCGCCGTCTGCCAGAGTTCCGGCGTGCCGAGCGCCTTGTCGGGGCGCGTCGCGAGCTCGATCGTGTACGGGTAGCCGAAGGTCTTGAGCATCTCGTCGCAGAGATCCAGGAGCCGGTCAATCTCGGCGGGCACCTGCTCCAGCGTGCAGAAGATATGGGCGTCGTCCTGCGTGAATCCGCGGACCCGCATCATCCCGTGCAGCGTACCACTGCGCTCGTAACGGTAGACCGCGCCGAATTCGGCGTAGCGAATCGGTAGATCGCGATATGATCTCTGGCGCGACTGATAGATGACGATGTGGCCCGGGCAGTTCATCGGCTTCGGACGATAATTCGCGCCCTCCACATCCATCGCGCCGAACATGTTCTCCTTGAAGTTCTCCAGATGTCCCGAGATCTGAAAAAGCTTCTCGTTCACTATGTGCGGCGTATAAACGAGATCGTAGCCGTGACGAAGGATCAACCCCCGCTCGTACTCCTCGATCTGATTGCGGATGATCGCCCCTCTGGGATGCCAGAGAATGAGACCCGGCCCCACTCGCGGATCGGTGGAATAGAGATCGAGCTGCT
Organism: Gemmatimonadaceae bacterium; assembly: GCA_036390815.1. GTDB lineage: Bacteria > Gemmatimonadota > Gemmatimonadetes > Gemmatimonadales > Gemmatimonadaceae > UBA4720. The sequence goes on along the minus strand of DASWBC010000394.1, from coordinate 3,078 downwards.
GCGCGAGGTGTCGATGGTCGCGGCGCTTTGCTTCCTCGAGCTGAACCAGGTGCGCGTCCAGATCCTCCTTCTTCCAGAACGCCGTGGCGTAGATGCGCTGGAGCATCTGCCGATGCTCGTCGCCACGCCAGTACGCGCCGGCGGTGTGCAAGAGCTTGAAGTTCTTGAGATACGACGTGTCGGGGACGTGCGGTCCCTTGCACAGATCCATGAACGGCCCGTCGGTGTAGGTCGAGATGATCTCGCCGTCCGGGAATTCGCCGAGCCGCTCGAGCTTTAGGGAGTCGTCCGAGAAGCGTTTCCGCGCCTCAGCCTGGGATACTTCCTCGCGGACGAACGGATACTTCTCCGCGATCACTTTCTTCATTTCGGCGTCGAATTGCTCGAGGTCTTCCGGGGTGAACGGCTGCGAGACCTCGAAATCGTAGTAGAACCCGTCCTCGATGGCCGGGCCGAAGCCGATTTTGGCGTCTGGCCGGAGCCGGCGAACGGCAGTGGCCAGGATGTGAGCGCCCGAATGCCGGAGAACCGCGAGGGACTCGGGATCTTTCTCGGTAAGAACTCTGAAGTCCCCGCCTTTCCGGAGCGGAGTGTTCAGATCGATGATTTCGCCGTCCACCAGTACCGCGATCGCGTCCCGGAGCAACCTGGGTCCTATGGATGCGACGATGTCGCGCGGCAGAGCGCCTTCGGGAGCTTCGCGGGTGGCGCCGTCGGGGAGCCTCAGCGTCAACATTTTTCGGTATGATTTCGAGTACTGCGGATGGCCTTTATTTTGCTCCCCGTTAAGCTATCGTTTGCAGATACCCTTCGCCACAGGCCATCACGCTATGTCGCCTTTCCGCTTTCAAAACGAGCCGCCGTACATCTACCAGGAAGAAGAAGAGGAAGAGTCTTCTTCGCGCAATGCGATCTTCATCGCGATCGGAGCCGCGGCCGGCTTTGCGGCGGGCGTTCTCATGGCGGAGCGATTCGGAGGATTCAAGGGTTTGACTGACAGAATCAAGGACACATTCGGAGGCGGTACCGCGGGTGAAGAAGAGGAGTTCGACTATGAGGGGCTCGATGAGGATGAGTTCGACCCCGACTTCGACGACGACACCGACACCCCCAAGGCATCGCTCAACGGCGCCGAGGCGCTGGAAGAGAGGGTTCTCGAGGCGTTCAAGAACGACCCGACGCTGAGCGAGCGGGCGATCGACATCGGCGCCGTGGAAGACGGCATCATCGAGCTCACCGGCGCGGTGAACTCGGAAGAGGAGGCGCACCAGGCGGTCGTCGTTGCCCGTGGAACTCCCGGGGTCGCCACCGTCGTGAACCGGCTCACCATCCGCACCGATGAAGTTCTCTTCGATGACGCGGCGCATCATTACGAAGATGGCGATCCTCCGTTCACGGAGCGCCACTGGGACGGGCAGCAGGTTGGCACTGGCCGGCGCCGACAGGGCAATTCCGAAGAGATCGATCGGCACGCCGATCCAAAGAACATTCTCGAGGACCGCTCGCTCTCGCAGGACAAGGCCTTCATGGCCGCCGCTGACGAAATCCCCGACGATGCTGGACGACGGAAATCGACCAAGAAAGCCCGCGGCGGTCGCACCGACGGCTCCCCGGTGGCACCGAGCGGTGTTCCAAAAGGCGATCATGTAACTGATCCCGAGAACGCGCCCGGCAACGGCACGCGCCCTAAAAGCGGCGCGTAGCGGCGGCACAGAAGCTCTTCGCGGGTAAGACGCGCGGTCTTACCCGCGAAAATGGCGCCCGTTAACTTGCGCCGGAGATGAGCACAACACAGCAGCTTCACGACTTGCCGGCGCAGTACGACCCCGGCCAGACCGAGCGCGCCATCTACGAGCGCTGGATCGAGGCCGGAATTTTTTCGGCCGAAGAGAAGCGCAGCCGGCGCAACGGCGGCGACCGCGATCCGTTCGTGATCGTCATGCCCCCGCCCAATGTGACGGCCGTGCTGCATATGGGGCACGGACTCAACAACACCGTCCAGGATGTGCTCATCCGCTGGCGAAGGATGGCCGGGGACGAGGCGCTCTGGATTCCCGGCACCGACCACGCAGGGATCGCCACCCAGAACATCATCGAGAAGCAGCTCGCTAAGGAAGGAAAGACCCGGTTCGATCTCGGGCGCGAAGCGTTCGTCGAGCGAACCATCGACTTCGTCGAGAAAACGGGCGGCGAGATTCTGGGCCAGCTGCGGGCGATCGGAGCCTCGGCAGACTGGAATCGGACGGCGTACACGTTCTCTCCCGAGCTTTCACGCGGAGTCCGCGAAGCATTCGTCCAGCTGCATGAGCGTGGGCTGATCTATCGCGGGCATCGCGTCATTCACTGGTGCTCGCGGTGCCTCACCTCACTCAGCGATGAGGAGGCCGAGCACAGTGAGGAAATGGGAAACCTCTATCAAATCCTGTACGCGGTCACCGATTCCGGCGAGCATTTGCCCGTTGCGACGACGCGCCCGGAGACCATGCTCGGCGACGTGGCTCTCGCGGTTCACCCCGCCGACGAGCGATTCAAACAGCTCGTCGGACGCGACGTACTTATTCCAATCACGAACATCAGGATTCCAGTCATCGCTGACGAATACGTCGATCCGGCGTTCGGAACAGGCATCGTCAAGATCACTCCTGCCCACGATCCCAACGATTTCGAGGTCGGCAGGCGCCACAAGCTGCCGATGCCGGTCATCATGGCGCCGGACGGCACCATGGCCAACGGAGTCGACGCCGGCTCGCGGGTTCCTCCCGACCTGATCGGCATCGACAGGTTCGAGGCACGCGAGCGTATCATCAGAGCTTTGGAGAAAACGAAGCAGTTGGCCAGCGTCAAACCGCACCAGCACTCGGTGCGTCACTGCTACCGGTGTGACACAGTGGTCGAGCCGCGTCTCTCCGACCAGTGGTTCGTGAAGATGGAGCCGCTGGCAAAGCCGGCGCTCGAGGCGGTCCGCGACGGCACGATCCGGATTCTGCCCGAGCGATGGGAGGCGGTCTACATCAACTGGCTGGAGGGTATCCGCGATTGGAACATCTCGCGTCAGCTGTGGTGGGGACACCGCATTCC
>DASWBC010000393.1:0-1507 GCA_036390815.1 Gemmatimonadaceae bacterium | reverse complement strand
GTCGACTACCTCCAGCTGATGCAGGGGCCGACCAACACCGAAAGCCGGCAGCAGGAAATCAGTTATATCTCGCGCTCGCTGAAGGCGCTTGCGCGCGAGCTGAGAATTCCGGTTGTCGCGCTGTCGCAGCTGTCGCGCGCTCCGGAGCAGCGCACCGCTGAGAACAAGCGCCCGCAGCTCTCCGACCTCCGCGAGTCTGGCGCTATCGAGCAAGATGCGGATCTTGTCATGTTCATCTTCCGTCAGGAGATGTACGACGGGCCGACCGACAAGGACGGCAACTCTCTCGAGGGGCGCTCAGAGATCATCATCGGCAAACAGCGGAACGGTCCCACTGGCTTCGTGAATCTCTACTTCAACAAGACCTACACCCGCTTCGAGAATCTGTCACCGCGGCTGACTCCGCAGTGAGCCCGAAAGCCAAAACCGTATATCGCTGCACCAACTGTGGAGCCGACCATCCCAAATGGGCCGGGCGTTGTGACGTCTGCGGCGAATGGAACTCCTTGGTCGAAGAAATGGCGACGAGGACTTCGGCCGCCACAGCGTCCAGCCGTCGCGCGGGCGGTCAGAAGTCGATGGGCGAGGGCGGCAGCGTGGCGCCCACCCCGCGACTCCGCGACATCAAGAGCTCGGCGGGACGCCGCCTCAAGACGGGAATCAAGGAATTCGATTTCGTGCTCGGCGGCGGAATCGTGCCCGGGTCGATGGTGCTGGTCGGTGGAGAGCCCGGCATCGGAAAGTCGACGCTGCTGCTCCAGGTGGCAGGTCGACTCCAGGAGCTGGGTCGCTCCACTCTGTACGTGTCGGGCGAGGAATCGGCACTCCAGGTGAAGCTGCGCGCCGAACGTCTTCACGGATCCGCCGAAGACGTCCAGCTCCTGAACGAGACGCTTCTCGAGACGATCATCGCAACCGCCGGCTCCCAGCGTCTCGATGCGATCGTGGTCGATTCGATACAGACGGTATTCACCAGCGATCTCGAGGGCGCGCCTGGAAACGTCGGACAGGTGCGGGAATGCGCTGCACGCCTGATGCGCTTCGCCAAGGAGACGGAGACGACGGTGTTCGCCGTTGGGCACGTCACCAAGGGCGGTGGCATCGCCGGCCCCAAGACGCTCGAGCACATCGTCGACACGGTCCTCTACTTCGAGGGCGAGGGAATGCTGGAACACCGCATCCTTCGCGCGACGAAGAACAGATTCGGGAGCGTGGATGAGATCGGCGTCTTCAGAATGACCGAAGAGGGACTGATCGCCGTCGAGAATCCGTCCGAGCTCTTCCTCGGCGACCGTCTCAACAATTCTTCCGGCAGCGCGGTGACCGCGTTGCTGGAAGGCTCTCGTCCCGTGCTGATCGAAATTCAGGGACTCGCGGCCAAAGCTGGATATGGAACACCGCAGCGCGTCAGCACCGGTTTCGATGGGCGTCGTCTGGCGCTGCTCCTGGCTGTGCTCGACAAGCGGGCGGGCCTATCTTTCTCCCAGCTGGATGTGTTCCTCAATGT
>DASWBC010000392.1:0-4600 GCA_036390815.1 Gemmatimonadaceae bacterium | reverse complement strand
AAATCGCGGAGCGCACCACGTCTATACTCGATACGCTCGGGCTCAGCGCCAACGCCGACGAGCTCGTCGCCCGGCTGCCGCTCGGCTGGAAGCAGAAGCTCGCCTTCTCCGTCGCGCTGGTGCACCGGCCGAAGATCGTCTTTCTCGATGAGCCCACGGGTGGCGTTGATCCCATCACCCGCCGCCAATTCTGGGAGCTGATCTACGTCGCGGCCGCGCGCGGCACGACGGTGTTCGTCACAACGCACTACATGGACGAAGCCGAGTACTGTGACCGCATCTCGATCATGGTGGATGGAAAGATCGCGGCACTCGGGACTCCCGCCGAGCTGAAGGAAAGATTCGGCGCAGACAGCGTGGACGACGTGTTCGTGCGCCTCGCGCGCGGAACCCCTGAGGGAGCCGTGGCGTGAATCTCAATGCCCTGCGCGCGTTCGTGGTGAAGGAGCTTCGCCACATCCTACGTGATCGTCAAACGCTGACGATCCTGCTGATGATGCCGCTCGTGCAGGTCATCCTGTTCGGGTACGCGCTCCGCAGCGATGTGCGCGACATCCGACTGGCAGTCGTGGACCCGACGCCGGATCACGCGACGATCGAGCTGCAGTCGCGGCTGATCTCGACGAATCGCTTTCGCATCGTTGCCACCAGTAATACTCCCGACGTCATCGAGCCCCTGTTCCGGCGGGGATACGCCGACGTCGCGCTGGTGTTCGGATCCGGTTTCGCGAGCCACCTGCGGGGCACCGACCCGGCGCGCGTGCTGATCGCGGTCGACGCCTCCGATCCGAACACGGGGACGACCTACCTCAACTACACCAGAGCCGTGATCGCGTCCTATCAGGACGAGCTGAGCGCCGCCAACAAGCAAGTGCGCATCGCCACCGACACCCGGATGCGATTCAACCCTACCCTCGAGAGCGTGAACCTGTTCGTCCCCGGGCTGATCGCGCTGGTCCTCGTTCTCGTGTCGGCGCTCATGACGGCGATATCGCTGTCCCGCGAGAAGGAGCGCGGGACGATGGAAGTTCTGCTGGTCTCGCCCCTTCGCCCCCAGCAGATCATCGTGGGCAAGGTTCTGCCGTATCTGGCGCTGGCGTTTGCGAACGTGCTGACCGCTCTATTCGCGGCGTGGGCGGTGTTTCACGTTCCCTTTCGGGGGAGCGTCGTCCTCCTCCTCGCCGAGAGCATTCTCTATACGCTCGTGTCGCTCGCGCTCGGCGTTCTCGTGGCGGCGCGCACATCGTCACAGCGCGCAGCAATGCTCACAGCGATGCTGGCTACGATGCTACCCAATGCATTGCTATCCGGAATGATCTTCCCGATTGCCAGCATGCCCTCCTGGTTGCGGCCCGTCACCTACATCGTTCCGGCGCGGTGGTTCATCGTGATCGCGCGCGGCGTCATGCTGAAGGGCGTTGGGCTCGCGATCCTGTGGCAGGAGACGGTGATACTGTCGTTCATGGCTCTATTCCTTCTCGCCGTTGCAATGCGAAGCTTCAAGCCACGGATGGAGTAGTCGTGCAAACCCTCCGTTACCTGCTCCGCAAGGAGTTTCTGCAGATCTTCCGCGATCGTTTCATGGTAGCGCAGCTCATGCTGATGCCGATCATCCAGCTCCTTCTGCTCGGCAACGCTGCTACGTTCGAGGTGAAGACGGCGCGAATCTATGTCGTGGACCGGGACCATAGCGAGATGTCGCGCGGGCTCGTCGACAGGCTTCAGGCGTCGCGTCGCTTCGTGGTAGTCGGCTCGTCGCCATCGTACAATGTCGGCGACCAGTGGATGCTCGAGCGAAAGACCGACATGATTCTTGGCATTCCGGCCGATTTCGAGCGTGACATCGTGCGAAACCGGGCCGCCCAGGTGCAGCTGGTATTGAACGCCGAGGATGGCGCGGCGGCGGGAGTGACGCAGTCGTACGCGGCGCAGATCGTCGGCGCGTACGCGAATGAGCTGCAGTCCGAACTGACGCCACTTGTCCGTTCAGCGTCGATCTCCGGCGGCACGGGCGCTGGCTCGTCGATGCGCGCTCAACCCATCGAAGTTCGCGCCCGCGGGTGGTACAACCCCGATCTCAACTACCGCGATTACATGGTGCCGGGGATTCTCGTCCAGCTCGTAACGGTGGTCGGCTCACTGATGGCGGCGATGAACATCGTCCGCGAGAAGGAGCTTGGGACTCTCGATCAGCTGAGCGTGACGCCGTTGTCCCAGACCGTATTCATGGCCGCCAAGCTGATTCCATTCTGGATCATCGCGCTGATCGAGCTGACGCTCGGAATGCTGGTCGCGCGGTTCGTCTTCCACATCCCGATGCTCGGCAGCATTCCACTCGTCTTCGCCGCCGCGGCGATCTACCTCTTCGCGGCGCTCGGCATCGGACTGTTCGTCTCGACCGTCGTGGAGACCCAGCAGCAGGCGATGTTCGTGACCTTCTTTATCGTCATGATCTACCTGCTGATGAGCGGGCTCTTTACGCCGATTCGCTCGATGCCCACGTGGGCGCAATGGATGGCGCAACTGAATCCGATGAAACACTTCATAGAGATCATGCGTGCGGTGCTCCTCAAGGGGGCGACGGCTCGGGATATTCTCCAGCCCATGGTAATACTCGCTGTGTTTGGTGCCGTCGTGCTGACGCTGGCGGTGAGGCAGTACGGGCGAAGGGTGGGATAGTTAACAACGACAACTGAACGGGGTGGGAGGTGTCAGAAGCATCGATGCCAGATGTCAGGTCAAGACGCCCGGACTTATCTCGGTGGCGTTCCGGAACGGCAGTTGCCTGTACCAGGAATCGTGTCGCGAAAAGTCACGGCGTAGTGACCTGAAAACTGGCACCTGCGCCTCTGACACCTCCAATCCCGTTCAGTTTTCAGTTGCAGTTCAGTTTCAGTTTAAAGACTTTGACAAATCGCCTTACGGCGGGGACATTGACTCGTGCCTTCCAGCCCAGTGACCCTCAAGCCCATCACGAGCCCGCGCCAGATCCGCCTGGGCGACGCCGACGCTGTTCCGCCAAGGGGTCTCCCCAAGCCCAAACACCTCGACGACGCCGCCCAGGAGCAGGTGGACCGAATCACGAAGCTGCAACAGAAGCTGTACGCCGATGGAAGGTTCGCGCTGCTCGTCGTCCTTCAGGGGCGTGATGCATCGGGGAAGGATGGGACGATCAGGAAAGTCTTCAGCGGTGTGAATCCGATGGGTTGCGTCGTCACGAGCTTCAAGGCGCCGACGGAGCTGGAGCAGGAACAAGACTACCTCTGGCGCATACACCTGCGCGTTCCGCCGCGGCGGATGATCGGAATATTCAACCGCTCGCACTACGAAGATGTGATCGTCCCACGCGTCCACAAGCTCATCCCGGAAAAGGTCCTGTCGCAGCGCTTCGCGCAAATCAACGACTTCGAGCGACTGCTGGCTCAGAACTCGGTCGTGATCCTGAAGTTCTTCCTCCACGTCTCGCGCGGCGAACAGAAGACGCGGCTGATCGAGCGGCTGGAAAACAGAAAGAAGAACTGGAAATTCCGCGCGGGTGATCTTGACGACCGCGCACTGTGGGACGAATACACGAAAGCGTACCGAGATGCAATCGCACGGTGCAGCACAAGTTGGTCTCGATGGCACATCGTGCCCGCGGATCACGAGGACGCTCGCAACCTTCTCGTCGCGCGCAAGATAGCCGACACGCTCGACGCTCTCGATCTTCGCTATCCCGCCCTCGATCCGAAGCTGAAAGGAATCAAGGTCAAATAGAGCGTCCGTTAGCCCGCGCCGTAGAGCGTCCCTTAGCCCGTGTTGCGCAGCCCTTGAGCGATCCCGCTCAGCGTAGTCGCGAGCGCATCGTCTATCGCTTCCCTTTCGCGCTCGTTCTTCGCCACGCCCGTGCGCTTTCTCCGCAATAGCGATATCTGGAGCAGCGAAAGGGGATCGACGTAAGGATTTCTGAGAGTGATGGCAGACTGCAGCACCGGAGAATCCTCGAGCAGCTGACGATGCCCCCGAATGAGCACAAGAGCGTCGACCGCGCGCCGATACTCGCCGATGAGTAATTCGAGGAGCTTGCGATCGCCGCCCAGGTGTCCCACATAGGCGCTCGCGATCTCGATATCGGTCTTCGCGCAAACCATCTCCGCCTTCCCCAGCAGGTCATCCATAAACGGCCAGCTCTCGGCCATGCGCTGGATCCGACGCAAGCCGGCGCGCGTGGACACCTCGTCGCCGAGCGCGGTTCCGACGCCGAGCCAACCGGTGAGCATGAGCCGGATCTGCGTCCAGCCGAATCCCCACGGTATGGCGCGAATGCCTTCGATCCCCGTCGTCGCGCCGGGACGGTACGCGGGCCGCGAGCCAAACCGCGCGTTAGCCAGCTCGTCGATCGGCGTCGCCATGCGAAAGAGCTGAAACAGCGCGTCGTCGTCGTACACGAGCCCGTGATAGACGTCGCGCGAGCGCGCGGATACGCGATCCATCACCTCCCGAAAATCTTCGACCTCCTTGACGCCGACTTTCTTTCGCCAGTCGCTGAATTCGTGCAGCAGCACTCCCGCCGCCGTCACCTCCAGCGTGCGCTCCGCCACGGGCAGAAGCCCGAATTGCT
>DASWBC010000391.1:0-1860 GCA_036390815.1 Gemmatimonadaceae bacterium | reverse complement strand
CACCACATTGGAAACGTCGCCAACGCGCTCCTCGCCCTCGGGGGCGAGGAAGTAGCCCGCGGGCGCGTGCGTGACCCGCCAAGGCTGATCATGATCGCTGAGAAAGAGATAGAGCACGTATCGCAGGCCGGCCGCGGTGTTGCGTACTCCGTGCGCGAGGTGCAGCCATCCCTCCGACGTCTCGAGCGGAGGTGGGCCCTGGCCGTTCTTCATTTCCTTGATCGTGTGATAGACGCGCGCGTCGAGCACCCGCTCCTCCACCAGCTCGGCGCGGGTGATATCGGCGCATTCTCCCCAACCGATGCCGCCCGCCTCGATGAAGCTGTCCTGCGGCCGCGTGTAAAAGGCGTAGTGTCCATCGATGAGCGTGGGATGCAGCACGACATTACGTTGCTGCGCGGATCGCGTGACCAGGTCGGGGAGACGTTCCCACGTCAGCAGATCGCGCGTGCGGGCTATTCCCGCCTGCGCGAGGGCCGCCGAAGGATCGAGCGGTGCGCGTGGGTCTTTGCGCTCGGTGCAGAACACCCCGTAGATCCAACCGTCCTCGTGATTCGTGAGGCGCATGTCGTAAACGTTGACGTCGCGCTCCCGCGTCTCCGGCATGCGAATCGGAAAATCCCAGAATCGCCACTGATCGATGCCGTTCGGGCTTTCCGCCACAGCGAAGAACGACTTGCGATCGGCTCCCTCGACACGCGGCACCATGAGGTACCGGCCCTCATGCTTGATCGCGCCCGCGTTGAAGACAGCGTTGATCGCCATTCGCTCAAGGAGAAGCGGGTTGGTCTCGGGGTCGAGATCGTAGCGCCACGCGAGCGGCACGTGAGCCGCGGTGAGCGCGGGATACCGGTACCGGGTGACGACGCCGCCTCCTTCGCCCATAGGTTCGTTCGGCCGCGCGACGAGCAGATCGTACGCTTGCTCGAGGCCGCGGCGGCGGCTTGCGAAGTCAGACAGCGAGGTGCTCAAGACGCGGCGGAGACGCGGGCATCGGTGAGCACGTCGTGCTCTTCCGCGCGCGACGTCGGCGCCGAGACAAGGTCCGCGGGATAGTCTTCGAGCTTGTCGAACCAGTTGATCTTGAGAATGATCGACGTCACGAGCACGATCGCGACACAGATGCCGACCGCGCGCCAATCCTTCAGCACGATATAGATGCCCAGCGCTATCTGTGAGCTCTGCCAGAGGGTGCCGACCACGACGTTGAATAAATCGCGACCGAAATTGTTGTTGGCCTGCAAGCCAGGGTGCTCGCGCGCAACAGCGTCGTGGATCGGTCGCCAGAAACCCCATGGTCGCACCTTGAGGTAGAATGCCTTGAGCACCGCCTCGTCGTCCGGGGGCATTGCGAGCGTGCCAGCGATGCATCCCGCCAGCGACGCGATGAAGATCACGGGAAAGGCGAAGATCGGCGTAACCCCGGGCATGAGCACCGGTACGAGCAGCGCGCCGAGAATGCCGCCGACCATTCCCCAGAAATATCCGTAGCTGTTGAACCGCCACCAGTACCACTTCAGCGCGTTCGACGCCGCGTAACCGCCGTAGAGCGCCGTCACGATCCACTGCACGATGGTGTTGAGTGATCCGACAAAGAGTCCGATTGCGGTGCCGACCACCACCACGGTGACGGAGGTGATGTAACTCATGCGCACGTAGGTGCGCTGGTTCTCGTTCGGCCGCAGGTAGCGCTTGTAGATATCGTTGACGATGTACGCCGGTGCAGCATTCACCGTGGCGGAATAAGTCGCCATGAAGGCGGCGAGTAGCGCGGCGATGAGCAGTCCGAGCAGCCCGGTCGGAATGAAGTTGCGCATCGCGAACGGGAGGATGAGCTCAAAGTCCACCTTGTCACCCATC
>DASWBC010000390.1:0-3672 GCA_036390815.1 Gemmatimonadaceae bacterium | reverse complement strand
GGATACGCCGTGCGCGCGCGCGGAGTCAGCCACTGCCTTCGTGACGGTCAGCAGCTGGTCCAGATCACGGGGCGTCATTCCCTCGAAGTCGATCACCACTCCGTGATATCCGCCCGAGTCGATAAGCGACGCGATTGCTCCCGCGGTGTGCGCTGACACCTGCGCGTCTTCGCCGAGTCCCCGGATTACCTCGGGATGAAAGCGACTGCCGATGTACGTGGTGATGAGCGCCATCGCGCGCGGCGCAACGACCGGGCGCTTTCCGATGCTGTCCGGATACAACTGGACGGGGCGAAAGCTGGCAGTGTCGAGCGCGATCCAGCCGGTGATGACTCGCGCGAGACTCGGCCCATGCGCCTCGACGGACACGTCGCTGTTCGGGTCCCAGGGTCCGGTAAAACCCCAGTACGCCGGCGGCACGCGCGGCTGCGAGGGAAGATGCGCGCAGCCAGCGAGGAGCGCGCACCCAATCTGGCTAAGCGCCCGGCGATTCAAGCGCACGACAAACCTTGTGTCCGAGCGGTCGACGGCGCAAACTCCGGCCCCATGAAACATCTCTCAACCTACTTTGCACTTGTCGCGCTCGCACCGGCAGTGCTCGCAGCCCAGGGGTCCGCAGATCTGGTTCTCACCAACGGAGCGATCTATACAGTCGATAACGCGCGGCCGCGCGCGTCCGCACTCGCGGTTCGCGGGGGGCGCGTGCTCTTCGTCGGCTCCGACGCCGAAGCGAAGCTCCTCGCCGGTCCGTCCGCCTTGGTCATCGACCTGCACGGAGCCACCGTCGTTCCGGGAATCGTGGACGCCCACGCCCACCTGCTTGGCCTCGGCAACATGCTGCAGCGGGCAAATGTCGCCGGATCAACGTCGTACGACGAAGTGATAAGTCGCGTCAAGGCGTGGGCTAAAGATGCCAAGCCGGGCGCATGGATCCAGGGCAGGGGCTGGGACCAGAACCTTTGGCCCACCAGGGAATTTCCGACGCACGAGAAGCTTACCCGCGCGTTCCCGAATAATCCGGTCGTGCTCACGCGCATCGATGGTCACGCTCTGCTCGCGAATGCGAAAGCAATGGAGTTGGCGCACGTCACCGCGGCGACCGCCGATCCCTCGGGTGGGCGGATCGTGAGGCTTCCCTCCGGCGAGCCGTCTGGTGTCTTCGTCGACAACGCGAACAGCCTGATCGGCCGCGCGATTCCCGCTCCCACCCGCGCCGACACCCGAAAGGTGATTCTCGCGGCGATCTCCGAGGCAAACCGCCTGGGTCTGACGGGCGTTCACGATGCAGGAGAAGATGTCGAGACGATCGGGATCTTCGAGGAGCTGGCTAAGGCGGGAGACTACAACCTGCGCAGCTACGTGATGCTGAGCGATCCGGGCGAGCCCGGGTCGGCGGCGGCACTTGGAAATCCGTACATCCAGCGCGGCCCGCAAAGCGCGCTCTACGACGGACACCTCTGGATTCGAGCGATCAAGCTCTATGCCGATGGCGCCCTTGGGTCGCGCGGTGCGGCTTTGCTCGCGCCCTACAGCGACGAGCCTTCCAATTCCGGATTGCTCCTCTCCAGTCCAGCGCACATCGAAGCGTGGGCGGAGACCGCCCTTCGCAGCGGCTTCCAGGTGAACGTGCACGCGATCGGAGATCGGGGCAATCGCATCGTGCTCGACGCCTTCGACTCGGCGCTGAAGAAAGTTCCGAAAGCCGACCACCGCTTTCGCATCGAGCACGCGCAGATTCTGAGCCCGGCAGACATCCCGCGCTTCGCCAGGCTCGGCGTGATCCCTTCGATGCAGGCGACGCATCAGACGAGCGACATGCGGTGGGCGGAGACCCGCGTGGGGCCGCAGCGAATTCGCGGGGCGTATGCGTGGAGATCACTCCTCAACACTGGCGTCGTGATTCCGAATGGGACCGACTTTCCAGTCGAGGAGGTGAATCCACTTCTCACCTTTCACGCCGCCGTGACGCGACAGGATCCCTCCAACCTGCCGGCCGGTGGTTGGTATCCGGAGCAGAAGATGACGCGCGAAGAAGCTCTTCAGTCCATGACAATCTGGCCCGCCTACGCCGGGTTCCAGGAATCTATCCTGGGCTCGCTCACACCCGGAAAATACGCCGATTTCGTCATCCTGGACCGCGACATCATGCACGTGCCAGACACCGAAATCCTGGGGACTCGAGTAATTTCCACCTGGATCGGAGGGAAGCGAGTGTACGAGGCGAAGTAAGCGACGGAGTCATGAGGAATGGAACCCACGCAGCCTTCGACGGCACATCGCTTGCCCTTTCATCAAAGGGAACCTTCACTTCGATCGGATCGCAGTTTCACCAAGCGAACGTCACCTCGATCGAATGCAGTTTCACCACGCGAACTTTCACTTCGGCTCCACATAAATGCGCCGCCGGTTTTTCCGCTTTTCAATAATTGCATTCGCCGCCCTGGCGTGCTCGCACGACGAGACCGCCTCAGCGCACAGCAGAAACGGTTCGCGCGCACCTGGTGACGGCGTTGCTCCGCGGCCAGCGGTCATCACGCCTCCCGCTGAACCGTATAGGATCGTATCCGTTGTGGCCGGCGGCACGATCACGGGGACGGTCGACTTCGAAGGAACGCCGCCTGTAGCCGATATCGTCCGCCCGTCGACCGATCAGAAAGTGTGCGGCAACTCGGTCGTGCAGAAGACCGTCACTCTTTCCGGGACGCGCGTCGGCGGAGCCGTCGTCTGGCTGACCGATATCCGGAGTGGGAAGAGTTTTCCGCTCGAGCGCCGTTTTGACCTCACCAACGACGGTTGCACGCTCGACCCGTTCGTGCAGGTGATCTCGACCAACAGCACGCTGAACGTCGCCAACGATGACAGGACGCTGCATACCAATCGCTTCATTAATGTCGGTACCGGCGAGATGGCGGCCGTGGCGCCGTTCAACGACGACGGAGAGGTAGTACCTGTCGACCATTTCAAGGAGGCCGCCGAGATCGAGGTCGTGTGCGAGCAGCATCCCTGGACTCACGCCTGGATCGCGGTGCTCGATCATCCCTATTACGCACAGACCGCCGCGAACGGGACATTCAGCATCGAAGGCATTCCGGCCGGCCGATACCGCATTCGCGTCTGGCACCCGAGCCTCGGATACATGGATGACAGCGTCACCGTCGCGGCAGGGCAGCAAGCGAATGTCGCCTTCCGGATCCGACGGGCCACGCCCGCCGTGCCCACTCCAGCGGTGGGCGAGAGCGCGCGTGCCGCTTCGAGCACTCCCGCTGTTCCGATTCTTCCGACCGCGTCCAGCACTCCCGCTTCGACTGGGGCTCCCACCACCAGGGGCCCGCCTCCGCCCCGGCAGCGCGAGTAGCCAGTCCACCTGGCACCAGTTGCCTGTTACCTCCTACCTCGTTCAGTTCGCTTTGTTTTTGGTTTTACCCGACGAGGGCATCTCCCGGCCTGAACTGGCCGCGATAAAGACGAGAGTAGACTCCGTCGATGGCAAGAAGATCCTGATGGCTCCCCTCCTCGACGATCAGGCCATGATCGATCACCACCAGCCTGTCGGCGCGCAACACCGTGCTCAGGCGGTGCGCGATGATGAGCGTCGAGCGTTGGCGGAGCAGGTCCTCCATCGCCTCCTCGACGAGCCTTTCACTCTCTGTGTCCAGGCTGGATGTCGCTTCG
>DASWBC010000389.1:0-2570 GCA_036390815.1 Gemmatimonadaceae bacterium | reverse complement strand
GGATTCCGTCGGTCGTCTCGAGCGCGAATCCAACGATCACGCTCTTCTTCTTTCGCTGGGAGATGGTCGACTTGAGAATGTCTTCGGCAGGTTCGAGGACAATTTTGGGAGCGGCCTTTCCCTTCTTGATTTTCTCGGGCGCAATGGAGGCAGGCCGGAAATCGGCGGGCGCCGCGGCCATGATCAGCACGTCGGCGGCGAGAAGTTTTTCCGCGACCGCGCGCGCCATCTCTTTCACCGTTTCGGTCTTCAGAGTCAGTATCTCCGATGGCAGGGGAATGTCGACGTGGCCGGCAATCAAGGTCACCTCGGCGCCCCGTCTCCACGCCGCGCGAGCGAGCGCAATGCCCATTTTGCCACTGCTGTGATTTGAGATGAATCTCACCGGGTCTATCGGCTCGCGCGTCGCTCCGGCCGTAACGATGACTTTCTTCCCTTTAAGCGAAGATTTCGATTCGAGCAGCCGCCCGACGCGGCTCATGATCTCATCGGGCTCCGGCATTCGTCCCGGTCCGCTCCCCTCTCCGATGGCCAGGGGACCTTCGGCCGGCTCGAGAATCTCGTAGCCGAGCGACCGCGCGTGCTCGACGTTGCGCTTCGTCTGTGCGTGCGACCACATCCGGTCGTTCATCGCGGGCACCAGCAGGACTTTTGACGTTGCCGCGAGCAGGCAGGCGGTGAGCAGATCATCGGCGAGCCCGTGTGCGGCGCGCCCGACGAAGTCCGCCGTTGCCGGCGCGACGACGATCACGTTCGCTTCGCGGGCGAGGCGGATATGATCGAGGGCGTGTCCCGGTCCGAAGATCTCGGTGTGCACCGGACGTCCGGTGACCGCCTCGAACGTGATGGGGCCGATGAACTCGCGGGCGCCGCGAGTCATGACGACGTCGACCTCAGCTCCCGCTTGTGTAAGCAAACGCGCCAGCCACACTGACTTGTAGCTGGCGATTCCCCCGGTGACACCGAGGAGGATGCGGCTGCCCGCAAAAGGACGCGCGGTAATTACTCCGTGCGGCGGCGCGGGACTACGCGGTACTCGACTTCACCGTCCGTGAGCTCCTCGAGCGCGCGTGTCGTCAGCTTCTTCTCGCCCGGTGCTGAGCGATCGCGCGGGAACTCATTGAGGACGCGCGCGTACTTGGCCGCGACCAGAACTCCCAGATACTTGTTCGTCGCGTGCTTCGCGACTTCGTTCGGAATGAATACCTGCATTTACTTCCTCGCTGAATAATGATCGATGGCGCGCTGAATCCCGTCCATCAGCTCTTCGACTCGCTCATCGAGTGCCCCATTGCGGGCGCGCTTCGAACCTTCCGCCTCGATAATGCTCGATACCGCAGAAACGGCGGAATCGATTTCGTCGTTGACGATTACGTATGGGTACAAATCTATCGCCTTTAGCTCGGCTTTGGCACTCTTGAATCGGCGAATGAGCGATTTGCGGTCCTCCGTGCCGCGGGCCTTGAGGCGCTCCACCAGCACCTCGGCCGACGGCGGGAGAATGAAGATGAGCACCGAATCGGGAAACGCCCGGGCGAACTGCTTCGCGCCCTGGACGTCGATGTCCATGATGACGTGTTTCCCGGACGCCAACACGCGCTTCACCTCCGCCCTCAGCGTCCCGTACAGATGACCATGAACCTCCGCCGACTCTGCGAACTTTCGGCCTGAGATGTCACGCTTGAATTTCTGAAGTGATATGAAGTGGTAGTCTGTGCCGTCGACCTCGCCCGGTCTCGGGGGCCGCGTGGTGCAGGAGACCGAGTAGCCGACATCCGATCTGATCGCCAGCAGCTTGTGAGCGATGGTCGTCTTTCCGCCGCCGGACGGTGAGGAGAGGATGATCGCGAAAGGCATTACTCGAGGTTCTCGACCTGCTCGCGGATGCGCTCGAGCTCTTCCTTGATCGCGATCACGTCCTCCTGGATCTGGGCGTCGCTCGCCTTGCTGCCGATGGTGTTCGCTTCGCGGACCATTTCCTGGAGAATGAACCCCAGTCGCTTTCCGACCGGGTCGGCGGTCGTGGATTGCGTGGTCTCACGGAACGCAGCCAGGTGTGATCGGAATCGATCCAGCTCCTCCGCAACGTCCAGCTTGTCGGCTAGAATTGCGATTTCCTGGGCGATCCGCTGAGGATCGGCTCCAGCCGCACCGATCAACTCCGAGACGGTGCGCGTGACCCGCTCATGGTGCTCCTTCAGGCGGATCGGGGCCCGTTTCTCGACGCTGGCGAGTCTTGTCTCCACGGCGGCCACACGTTCGACGAGGAAGGCTGCGAGCTGAGCACCTTCGGCTCGTCGCATCGAGATCAGGGCGTCGACGGCTTTGAGGACGATGGCCGCCAGCGCAGCTCCCGCGCCCGGGTCCACTTCTTCCTCGTTGGATGAAGCCACGACATCGGGCAGCCGAAGCACTGTCGCGAGATCCACTTCGCCAGCAAGCGCATGTTTTTTCTGGAGCTCCTTCAACGTCACCACGTACTGAGCCAGTCGCGCCTCGTCGATAATCGGTCCGGTGCCGGCAGCGTGGTCGATGCGCGCGGTGAGAGTCACGTGACCGCGCGCGATCTT
>DASWBC010000388.1:0-4007 GCA_036390815.1 Gemmatimonadaceae bacterium | reverse complement strand
AAATCGGTCGTCGTCTTTCCGGAGGGAACGCGCGGAAATGCGTATCCACTCCGCCCGTTCAAGAAGGGGCCGTTCGTGCTGGCGATCGCTGCCGGAGTGCCGATCGTCCCGATCATCCTGCACGGGACGATAGAGATCATGCCGAAAGGCTCACTTTGGGTTCATTCGGGGACAGTTGATGTACATTTGCTCGAGCCCGTCAGCACGACCGGAGTCGACTACGACCACCGCGAGACGCTGATGAAAACGGTGAGAGCGAGGATGGCGGACGCGATGCGAGATCTCTACGGCGTCGAGGCGCTGCCCGAGATGGCACCGAGGCTTCCTTCATCGGTCGAGATGGTTTCGTCCGAGACACAACCAACCGAAACACGATAGCAAAAGCATCCACAACAACGCAGGAAGCACCAGCATCCCCAACAACTCAGGCCCCAAAACAAAAAAATGTCAGGCATAATCGAGATCAAGGCGCGCGAAATTCTGGACAGTCGCGGGAACCCGACTATCGAAGCCGATGTCATGCTCGACAGCGGCGCATTCGGGCGGGCCGCTGTGCCGAGCGGAGCATCGACTGGAGAGCACGAAGCACTCGAGCTGAGAGACGGAGACGCCGAGCGATATCTGGGGAAGGGAGTGGAGCAGGCGGTGCAAAGCGTGGAAGAGCGAATCGCTCCCGCGCTCAGCGGAATGTCGGCTGGCGATCAGATGGTGATCGACCGCACGATGATCGAGCTCGATGGGACGCCCAATAAGGGGAAGCTCGGCGCCAACGCGATACTCGCGGTGTCTATGGCGACGGCACGCGCGGCGGCAATGGATGTCGGCCTCCCGCTCTATCGCTACCTCGGCGGCCCGATGGCGCGCACGATGCCGGTGCCGATGATGAACATCCTGAACGGCGGCGCGCACGCAACCAACACAGTGGATTTCCAGGAGTACATGATCGTTCCGGTTGGCGCGACGAGCTTCCGTGAGGGGCTCCGCATGGGGACCGAGGTGTTTCACGCGCTCAAGAAAGTGCTGGTGAAGCGGAAGCTGTCGACGGGTGTGGGTGACGAAGGCGGGTTCGCTCCTGATCTCAAGAATGATGAGGAGGCACTGCGCGTCGTCGTCGAGGCGATCGAGGCGGCGGGCTACGCGCCGGGAAAGGAGATTGCGATCGCGCTCGATCCAGCGGCCTCTGAGCTCTATAAGAACGGCACGTACACATTCAAGAAGAGCGGGGCCGGCAGTCTCGACTCGGAGGGAATGATCGAGCTCTATCGCAAATGGCTGGACGAGTATCCGATCGTATCCATCGAAGACGGACTTGCCGAAGACGATTGGGATGGATGGGCGAAAATAACCGCAGCTCTTGGCGACAGGGTTCAACTGGTGGGCGACGATCTCTTCGTCACGAGCACCGAGCGCCTCGCGCGCGGCATTGAATCCGATTGCGCGAACGCGATCCTGATCAAGCTCAATCAGATCGGCACGTTGACGGAAACGCTCGAGGCGATCGAGATGGCGCGGGCGAACGGATATCAGTCCATCATCTCGCATCGCTCGGGCGAGACGGAGGACACGTTCATCGCCGACCTCGCGGTCGCGACAGGAGCGGGGCAGATCAAGACGGGCTCGGCGAGTCGGACTGATCGGGTGGCAAAATACAATCAGCTCCTCCGGATCGAGGAGCAGCTTGGCGCTGTGGCGGAATACCCGGGCGGCTCGATCTACGGTCTGGAGTAGCCCGATGAAGCGACCCGCGTAGCTCGATGAAGCGATATGTCTGGTGGGCGCTCATCGCCGTCGCGCTCTTTTTCGCGGTGCAGGGTGGGGAATACAGCACGCGGGACCTTTACGTGCTTCACTCGCGCACGCAGACTCTGACTCACGACGTGGATTCGCTGCAGCGGCAGGTCGATTCCCTGGGTCGGTTCCTCAGGCTGGTGAAGGGCGACAGCGCCACCCAGGAGCGGATCGCGCGCGAGGAATTCGGGATGGTGCGCGGCGACAAGGAGATTCTTTATCGCTTTGGCGAGGCGCCTGACAGCAGCAACCGAAAATAACATCCGAATAGCGCTGTTAATCGGGCAAATAGCGCTCTAAATCGGTTGACTTGATGCTCATCTAGGGTAGATTCCTCCACTCATCGCGGGGTGGAGCAGCCTGGTAGCTCGTCGGGCTCATAACCCGAAGGTCGCGGGTTCAAATCCCGCCCCCGCCACTCAAGCACGCGGCCGGCCCGAAAGGGCTGGCCGTTTGTGTCAGTAACCGGGAGCGCTTCACCGGCGTCACACAGTTGCGCAGATTTGTAGCATGGCTGGGTAGCTCAGCTGGTTAGAGCACGGCACTCATAATGCCGGGGTCGGGAGTTCGAGTCTCCCCCCAGCTACTGAAAGGGAGTCCAGCACAATCCAGCGGCGCCCACTTCGGGCGCCGTTTTGCGTTTCCCAGAGGGAAAATAAATCCAGTATCGTCCAAAGCGTTCTATTGCAATGGGATTCCTGTTGAAGAAGCAGTAGCTCCCGAGTCCCCACGCTTGGTGGCTGGTGACCGCGGCAGCGACCCGATAAGCGGCAAATCCCGGCGTCGTGCCACTCATCCATTCGGCCTGATCGGGCACGTCGTACGGCATCTCGTTCTGGAACATGTAGGTGCGCCCGCCGTTGCCGTTCCATTGCACCTGTTGTTGCTGGTAATGCTCCACGAACAGGCCGTACATTGTCACGTCGTTGCCGTTCACGACGAGGCCGTTCGCCGCCGTGTTGGACGTCCAGCCCACTCCGGCGCCATGATCGGCCCGCCAGAGCCACAGATGGTCGCCGATCACGTCGTGGCTGTTGATCTCGAGCGAGCGGGTTGCTTTCCCGATGCCGGCGCCGCCGACGCGAACGAAAAGATCACTGAGCAGTGTCGGGTTGGACGAATGCCTGGCGGACGAGCCCGACGGCCCGATCTGCACGAGCACTGGCGAGTTTATCGGACCCGCCTCGATGAGAAGGCCGGCGAGGGTCACGCCGTCCACGTCGTCCACATCGATCGCGCTGACGCCGCCGTCCGGTACGAGAGTCGCCAGCCCGAGGCCGAGCACGATCGTGTTTTCTCTGGTGATGTGAAGCGGGGCATCCAGGTGATACACGCCGGGCGTGATGATGAGGCTCTTGTTACGCGCGAGCGCGCTGTTCATCGTCGTCGCGGAGGTGCCCAGCTTCACGATGACGAACTCGCTCAGGGGACGAGCCACGCCGCGCGGCTTTCCAGAGATCCATGTAGTTCCTTCGGCGTTCGACCGGAGCGCGGGGACGAAGACATTCCACGCGCCGTGCCGGTCGACGAAGAGGAACGGTTTCTCGCGGATCACCGGAGCTGCATCGATCGTCGTGTATGGCGGATCCGGAAAGCTGTTCGTCGGCGCATGCTCGGTACCCACGAACACCATGTTCCAGTTCGATCCCTTCCAACTTCCGAGTGTGCTGTTGCGGGTGAGCCACTGCTGTTGGCTCCCGGACCTCACCTCACCGTCCACCTTCGAGTCGGCAAGGAATCCGCCGCTCGACCAGCCACCATCATCGAGCACGAGATCGCCGCGGATGTGCATTCGCCGCATCGGCGCCGCCTGTGAAACGGCCCATCGGTCGAACCCGCCCGCGGGAACGACCGACATGTTCTCCACGTCGCGCCAGAAGTTCAGCGTTGCGTTCCCCTTTCGCCAGCGGGCATCGGCGCGCATGCCGCCATTTATGACGACCTGGTCCGGCGAGAGACCGAGGCCGGACACCTGGCTATAGAATCCGATTCGGGCATCGACATCGTACTTCCCTGGCTTGAAGAAAAGCGCATACCGTGCGGCGCCGAACTCGCTCGCCTCCTGTGACGCGAAGATCGAGTCGAGCGTTGACTGGATTTTCGCGGCAGGGGTGGCGGGGTCGAAGATCGTAACGTTGGGACCGAAGTCCGGTGTGGTCCGAGTCGACTGCGCCGCAACTTGCGCAGCGGTTACGGTGCTCAGAAGAAGGAGCTGAATC
>DASWBC010000387.1:0-1748 GCA_036390815.1 Gemmatimonadaceae bacterium | reverse complement strand
CTCAAGGATTCTGTGAAAGAAGTAAATGCTGTGGGCTAACTGTGTTCACGTGACAGCGAATATCGCTCGATCTTCTTGTACAGATTGGACCGCGGCATCTCAACCGCGCGCGCGGTCTCGGACACGTTCCAATCGAACTCGCGCAGCTTGTTGAGCAGAAACGCGCGCTCGGCCGCGTCCTTGAATTCCTCGAAGGTGCGGCATTGCGTGAGTGTCGCGAGCCCTGCGTCGTCAAGCGCCCGCTGGCCGGCCAACCGGTCGATGTCACGCGCGGCAATCTGCGATTCGGGCGCCAGGATCAGCAGCCGCTCCACCGTGTTTCTTAGCTCCCGCACGTTGCCGGGCCAGTCGAGCGAGCTCAATCTCTCCAGCGCATCCGCGGTGAATGTGCGCGGCGGGATTCCTTCCCGCGCCGACAGCGTCGACGCGAAGTACTGAGCCAGCGTCGGGATGTCCTCGCGCCGCTCGCGGATGGGCGGAACGTGGATCGGCACCACGTTCAGCCGATAATAGAGATCTTCGCGGAACTTGCCGCCTGCTATCTCATTCTCCAGCGTCTTGTTCGTGGCGGCGATTACCCGCACGTCGACCGAGATCGGCTTGGCGCCCCCAATTCTGGTAATGACGTTGTCCTGCAGCACGCGCAGCACTTTCGCCTGCGCGGCCAGGCTCATGTCGCCGATCTCGTCCAGAAAAAGCGTTCCCTTGTTCGCCTGCTCGAACTTACCGGCGCGATCGGAGATCGCGCCGGTAAAAGACCCCTTCATGTGGCCGAACAGCTCGCTCTCGATCAGCTCGCCCGGAATCGCGGCGCAGTTCACCTCGACAAACGGCTTGGTCGCGCGCGGCGACATGCGATGTAGGGCGCGCGCTACGAGCTCCTTGCCCGTCCCGTTCTCACCCGTAATCAGAACGCGCGCGGGAGTCGTCGCGACTTTTTCGATCTTTTCCATCAGAGCCCGCATCACCGGCGTCTTGCCGACGATTTCGAACGGAGCGTCGATCGATTGCTTGAGGCGGGCGTTCTCCTCCTGAAGATCGAGATGCGAGAGCGCGTTCCTGAGCATCACGAGGATGCGATCGGTGTCGAGTGGCTTCTCCAGAATTTCGTAAGCGCCGGCTTGGGTCGCTTCGACTGCGGTGCGAATGGTGGCGTGGCCGCTGATCATCACGACCGTGGCCGAAGGATCGATCTCGCGGAGCTTCTTGAGCGCCTCCATTCCGTCCATACCGGCCATCTTCACATCGAGAAAGACCAGGTGCGGGCGCCACTTCTGGTATTCCGCGATTCCGTCCACCGCGTTCGGAATCGTGTGCACCTCGTACCCCTCGAACTCGAGGAGCTGTCCCAACGCCGCGCGGATTCCCTGTTCATCATCGATGACGAGAATCCTGCGACTCACTTGACACTCTTGTACAGTGTGATCTTGCCGTCGGAAATGCGCACGTCTGAAATGTAAGCCGGCATGACCATCGGGAGCCCGTTCTGGGAGATCCCTTCGACCGGCTTGCCGCGCTTCATCTGAGTCAGAAGCCTCGGAATCAGCCCGCTCGGCACATCAATCCTGCCGAGCTTCACCTCCTGGACAAGGAATTCCCCCAGTCCGGGCCTCAGCATGTTGATGGTGCCGCCGAATCGCACGCTGTCACGATCGCCCAGCAGCATTCCAACCGGACCGAGTGATTTCGCGCCGCCAAAATCCTTGAGCTCCACATCGGACCGGACGTATAGTCGGTCGCCGATGATG
>DASWBC010000386.1:0-3277 GCA_036390815.1 Gemmatimonadaceae bacterium | reverse complement strand
CATCGGCATTCTTGCCGCGATTGCGATTCCTAAGTTCGCGAACACGAAGGACAAGGCGTATGTCGCAGCGATGAAGTCTGACCTGCGCAACATGGCGACCTACGAAGAGCAGTACGCCGCGGACAACAACGGCGCGTACTTTGGTGGAACCGCGACTTCGGCAGTGCCCCTTCAGGGCTTCAGCCCGTCGCAGAACGTGACCGTCGTCATCGTGAACGCAGTTGGCCCGCCGGCTTCGTGGAGCGGAACCGCTACGCACTCACAGTCTGCGAAGACCTGCACCATGGTCAACGGTGTGATCGCCTGCGTCTAAGCTTCAATCGCATGAAAAAAAGCGGGGACGGCCTCAAGCCGTCCCCGTTTTTTTTCTTCACGGAACCGGCGACAAATCAAAGTTCGAGGACTTTTGAAGGGGATCCAAGTAATGAGTGCGCAGTCGGGAATTATCAGTTTGTCAGTGGTCGCCAGTGGTCGCGCCTACTGGCGACCACTGAATCGACCGACGACTCAAGACTTTCCACTCATTACTTGGATCCCCTTTAGTTAACCCGGTGGCCAGATTGCCATAGCGGATCACTTCTTAGGATCCAGGATGTCTCCTATCTCGTGATCCGCCGCCTCGAGATGCATCCGCGTCTCCCGGTCCGATGCCCTTGGCACCGCTCGGCGGACGTCAGCGCGCAGCGACACGAGCTCTCCTCTCAACTGGCTCCGCGCATCCTCGAGTAGAGGAGCTGGCGGGGTGAATCCGGGAAACTGTGGACCCGCCGTCACGACCACAGTGGGAGGATTCAGCTTTGTGTTGACCTGCGAGAGAAACTGATTCTGGAGCGTCCGCCGGTAGGGATCGATCGAAACGCCGGACTGCGCGAGCTCGGTCCAGACGCCCCGCCTGAGATCGCTCAGCATCGATGCCAGTGAATAGGCATCAACTCGGTTACTAGCGAGGGCTTCGTTTTCGATCAGCCTGTTAAGCCTGCCATCGTTCAGAAGGCTCGTGAGCACCCGGCTCTGTGCGTTCGTGATGCGCGTGATCATTCCCCCCGCTTCGACGCGCCGGGCGATGGCCGGCTGAATCAGGTACGAGGGAGTCTGGAAGACATTCTCGTTGATGAAGCGCATTGCCTCCTGCTGGCGGGCCCGGGAGAGCGGCGTGTACACCGCGCCCGCCTGGCTGCCCGACTTGTACTGCACCGACTCGCCACCGACGATCGTTGCGACGTGGCCAGCCTCCGTCGCCCATTGCCCGACCGTTCGATCATAGATCTCCTTCAGGTCGTCGTTGTCTTCGCCGGGCCTGGTCGCCGCGGACGATATGTAGGTCACTACGCGACGGATATTCCTGAATCCGAGTCCGGTCGACTTCACCGGATCCGCATCGCCGACTGCCTCGTTGAGAGTCCCGTATCCCCCTTCGTTGTTCTCGGAGAAGCGGTACCAGGGAACGGTGTCCTGCACGCGCGCCCACTGGTCGAGCGTCGGACGCTCTTCGTCGGATGAGTGCGCTCCGGAAATAGGCGTGTATCCCCACGCGATCGCGAACTTGTCGTAGGGACCAATGCCGGGGACGATGTCCGCGATCGCGATATTGTCCTCCGGCTGCGCAACGTAGTTGAAGCGCGAATAGTCCATGATCGAAGGCGAGTGTCCCATCCGGTGCACCCAGCTCGCGCTCCGGACGCTGTCCGCCGGATACGTCGAGCTACCGATCTGATCGTGGCGAAGGCCGAGCGTGTGTCCGATCTCGTGCGCGACGACGAACTCTAGCAGCCTGCCCATCAGCGAGTCCGGGAACGGAAACGTGCGGGCGCGCGCGTCGAGCGGGGAAGCCTGCGTGAAATACCAGTCGCGCTGGAGATTGAGAACGTTGTGGAAAATGCGCGCGGAGCCGTTGAGGATCTCTCCTGTCCGCGGATCGCTGACGTGCGGCCCAACTGCGTTCTCGGTCGTGGACGGCAGCCAGCGAATGACGGTGTGGCGAATATCTTCCGCCGACCAGTCTGGATCGTTGGCCGGAGGATCCATCGCGATGATGGCATTCTTGAAACCGGCCGCCTCGAACGCCGGTTGCCAGTCGAGAATGGCTTTCCTGATCCATGGCTTCCATTGCTCGGGAGTGGCCGGATCGACGTAGTAGACGATCGGCTTGACCGGCTCCGATAGCGCAGCGCTCGGATCCTTCTTCTCCAGCCGGTAGCGGGAGATGTAGGAGCGTTCCGCCGACCGTTGTTCCATAGTCCCAAAGTCGACCTGCGCTATCGAGAAGAAGCCAACGCGCTCGTCCCACCGGCGTGGCACCATCGGCCTCTCGGGAAGGCGGACCAGGCTCCAGTGAGCGAGCACGCTCTGGGCAGGTTGTGGGCCCTGGCCCTGACCGCCACCGCCGCCTCCACCACCGCCGCCGGGCGCAGGGGTCGGAGTACCTGTCTGCGTCGCTTCTACTTCGACGTTGTCCGGGAACGCAAGCGCGTTCTCGACGAACGAGCGGCGCTCATCGAGCGTTCCTCGGATTGCCGCGAACTCCGGAACGCTTGTGGTATAGAGTCGAGTCACATCAACGACGGCAGCGCTGTCGGGTCCGTAGGCCTCGACGTTGAGCACCGCGATGACCGGCGGATAGTTGGCCGCCTGGACGGCGCGGTACACTGGATTGGTGCTGTCGGCGACGATCGCAAAGGAAGGTGACCTGAGGATGATCCGGTTCCCGCTTCGATCCCATCTCAGCGTCCGTTCCGTGAACTGGTCGCCGCCGTAATTACCGAACTGGCCGCCGGGCAGGCGGGGATTTGCGGCAGCCGCTCTCGTGAAGCGCCCCACCATGAGCATGTCCTTATTCAGCTCGTTCCTAGGAATCTCGAAATAGAGCTTGTCGTTCACTCTGTGGACGGCGAACATGCCGCGCCGTGTTCTTGCGTCGCGCGTGATCACACGGCTGTAAGGGCGCGGCTGCGCGGGAGCATTTCCACCCGCGCGGCCAGAGTCACCACCGGCCCTGGTGCTGTCGCCTGACGGTACCTGTCCGTTCCGCTGGGGCGTCGGGACGGTTTTGGGCTCGGGCGCCCGGGAGCAGGCGCCAACGAGAAGGAGGGCAAAGAGAGCGATCGTTTTGTTCAACATGGCTCGCCAGTGAGGGGGCTGGATGGGTGATAGCGAACGGGCGATGGAATCGCTGTCCGCGTGAACTCGGCTGATGATTGTCTTTCGCGCTGACCCGGCTAAGTGTTGGGCGCGACCAATATGATCTCTGGGCCGGAAGGGATAGAAGGGTGCACAACAG
>DASWBC010000385.1:0-4323 GCA_036390815.1 Gemmatimonadaceae bacterium | reverse complement strand
TACTTGTCCTTCCCCTCGTTGATCCGCTGTTGCGCGTCAATCACGGCGACGGCGGCCATGTTCACGATATCCTGAACGTCGGCGCCCTGCTCCAGCACGTGCACGGGAAGATTCATACCCAGCAGGATCGGTCCGATCTTTGTGGCGCCCCCCAAATGGTGGAGGAGCTTGTACGCGATGTTCCCGGCGCTCAGATTCGGGAAGATCAGCACGTTCGCCCGCTCCTTCAGCATGCTGAACGGGTAGGCCGAACGCAGGATGTTTTCGTCCATCGCCGTGTCCGCCTGCATCTCGCCGTCGACGACGAGCGCGGGGTCGCGTTTCCTCAGAATCGCGACAGCCCTCGCGACCTTTTCCGCTTCCGGATGGCGCACGGACCCGAAATTGGAGAACGACAGCATCGCGATCCTGGGCGTTATGCCGAACGTCTCAACGATCCGGCCGGCCGAGTAAGCAATCTGCGCCAACTGTTCGGCGGTGGGATCGATGTTGACTGTCGTGTCTCCACAGAAGATAACGTGCTTCTCGAAGACGAGCATGTAGAGACCGCTCACGATCTCGGCCTTTGGATGCGGTCCGATGACCTGCAACGCGGGACGAATGGTCTCGGGATAGTGCATGCCGACTCCCGAGAGGAGCGCGTCCGCATCGCCGCATGCAACCATTACGGAGCCGAAGTAGTTGCCGTTGAAAAGGAGCTGATGGGCTTCACCGTGGCTGAGTCCTTTGCGCTGGCGGCGCTTCCACAGATAGTCGGCGTACTTGTCGCGCTTCTCGGATGTCCCCGGATCATCGATCAGAATGTCACGCAGCGAAATGTTGCCTTCGGCCGCGACCCGCTCGATGTTGGCGCGCTGGCCGAGGAGAATCGGGGAGCCCATGCCTTCATCGACGATCATCCGGGCGGCGCGAATGATCTTCGGCTCCTCGCCCTCGGGAAATACGATGCGCTTCGGATCGCGCACGGCGCGGTTGATGATCCCGCGCATGATTCCGCGCGCTCTGCCCAGCCGCGCCTCCAGCTGCTCACGGTAGTGTTCGAGGTCTATCATCTCTTTCGCCACGCCACTCGCGACGGCTGCCCAGGCGACCGCGGGCGCCACCCAGAGCAAAACGCGTGGATCGAAGGCGAAGGGGATCAGGTATTCGGGACCGAATTTTACAGAATTCAAACCGTACAGGCGCGATACGCTATCGGGAACGTCCTCCTTCGCCAGCGCGGCCAGCGCGCGCGTCGCCGCCATCTTCATCTCCTCGTTCACCTGCGTCGCGCGCACATCGAGCGCGCCGCGGAAGATGAACGGAAAGCCGAGCACGTTGTTCACCTGATTGGGGAAATCGCTGCGGCCGGTGGCGATGATCGCATCAGAGCGCACCGCGCGCACCTGGTCCGGCAGAATCTCCGGTTCGGGATTGGCGAGAGCGAAGACGATGGGTTTCTTAGCCATCTTCTTGACCATCTCGCCGGTGATGGCGCCCGCGGCGGAGAGTCCGACAAAGACGTCCGCGTCGACGAGGGCGTCGGCAATCGTCCGCGCTTTGGTCTTGTTCGCGAATTTTGCCTTGTATGGATCCATTTCGCCGGGGCGTCCCTCGTAGATCACGCCCCGCCGGTCGGTCATGAGTATGTTTTCGCGAAGCACTCCAAGCCTGACATAGTGCTCGGCGGTGGATATCGCGGCTGCGCCGGCTCCGGAGAACACGACTCGAATTTTTTCGATTTTCTTCCCCACACATTCGAGTCCATTCAGCAGTGCAGCGCCGGAGATTATGGCCGTGCCGTGCTGGTCGTCGTGGAAGACCGGAATCTTCATCGTCCTCCGCAGCGTCTCCTCGATGTAGAAGCAATCGGGTGCCTTAATGTCCTCGAGATTGATTCCGCCGACGGTCGGCTCGAGCAGCTGGCAGAACCTGATTACATCTTCGGGATTCTCGGAGCCGACTTCGAGGTCGAACACGTCGAGATCCGCGAACTGCTTGAAGAGGTTTGCCTTGCCTTCCATCACGGGCTTGGCCGCGAGTGCGCCGATATTGCCGAGCCCGAGCACGGCGGTGCCGTTGGTGACGACCGCGACGAGGTTGCCTTTGGCGGTGTACTTGTAGACATCGTCCGGGGTGCCCTTGATCTCGAGGCAGGGCACCGCCACTCCCGGGGAGTAGGCGAGTGCGAGGTCGCGCTGGTTGTTGAGCGGCTTGGTCGGTACTACCGCGATCTTTCCGGGGCGCCCGGATGAGTGGTAGTCGAGGGCATCTTCACGCTTCATTGAACGTGGAAAAATGCCATGTGTACGACTTAAGTGCCACCCTCGCCAAGAGATAGAACGATCGGGCCAGATCACATAATGCTACCTTTTTTTCCCCAAGGGCGTACTTTAAACCCTACATGAAGCTTTCTCGCCCGATATCTCGCGCCTCGGTATGGCGTCTGCGACTGCTCGCAACGG
Organism: Gemmatimonadaceae bacterium; assembly: GCA_036390815.1. Classification (GTDB taxonomy): domain Bacteria; phylum Gemmatimonadota; class Gemmatimonadetes; order Gemmatimonadales; family Gemmatimonadaceae; genus UBA4720. Next base: position 1,879 of record DASWBC010000385.1, on the reverse strand, counting down.
TCCTTGCCGTTGTCGGTCAGCTCGGAATATCGGGCGCGTCGCTCACGCTGGCACGCGAAGAATCCAGTGTCGTGTCGCACACCGAGCGGAGCGGCATCGACTTGCATCGAGGGCACAACGAGGCGACGTGCCCGGCGTGCGCCGCTCTCTCGTTCCAGGCTAATGTAAATCACGTCGAGCCGCCGGTGGCGTTCGGCGCCATCTCAGGCCTCGTCATCGCGCAACGTTCCGTTGCTCGCGTCACCGGCGCGCAAAACCACCCCAACTCCTGCCGAGCACCGCCCAGAGAATCCTGAACCTGTCGTTCAGTGGTTAGACAAAATTCTCTGGGGAGCTCATGCATTTCACTCGGCCAACGATCGCGCTGGCGTTTTTCGCAGGCGTGCTCCAAGCCCAACAACCCGTTCAAACGCCCCGAGCCGATTCCATATCGAGGCTCGGAGCACCGCAGCCGTTCGATTCGGCGCGACTGTCGCGTCGCGAAGCGATTGGGCTTGCGCTTGGGCACAATCCTCAGCTCGAGATCGCCCGCGCCCAAATCGGTGAAGCGAAGGCCAGAAAAGTAGAGGCGGTTTCGATTCCGGATCCCGCCGCGACAGCGTCTCTCGATCAACAGCGGGGGATTTTCCGGTCCGGCGCGGGCGGCGAGAAAAATGTCGGTGTCGGCGTCCTCGTTCCGTTTCCGAACAAGTTACGGCTGCAGGGAAAAATTGCGCAGTCGGATGTCCAGTCCGCGGAGCTGTCATATCAGCTTCAGCGCCAGCTTGTGGCGGCGCAAACGGCGGAGGCATATGACTCACTCCTCGTCGCGCTCAAGCATCGCGCGGACCTGACGGATGCCGAAACGCTGGCGCGCGATTTCCTCAAGAGGACCGAGGCGCGCTTCAATGCCGGGACGGCAGCGAAGCTGGATGTAATCAAGGCCACCGTCGAGGTCGCGCAAGCTTCAAATCAGCTGCTGACCAACGCTCTCGATGTGCAGAACGCGGGCTCGGCGCTGGATCGCTTGCTGGGGCAGCCAATCGGAGTCCCGGTTCTGCCCACTGATTCGCTTGTCGTGCCCGACAGCCTTCCCTCGCTCGACCGTCTCGTGGTAGTCGGTCTCGAGGCGCGTCCCGAGCTGGCGTCGATAGCGGCACAGCGACAGGGAGCGCGCGCCGCCACGGCATTGGCCAAACAGTTCTGGTTGCCCGATCTCACGCTCAGTGTCAACCGCGACTACAATCTGCCTGATCCCGCGCTTTTCTCGACCGGGTTGGCGTTCCCACTCCCGATTTTTTTCTGGCAGCATACTCGCGGCCAGATAGCTGAATCGAGCTTTCGCGAGCGGGAGCTTGCGGCGTCGGAGCGCGACCTCCGCGCGGCGGTGACGCAGGATCTTCGCGACTCCTACGCGACCGCGCGCATCGCGCTTCAGCAGGCGGTTTTCATTCGCGACCAGCTTCTCCCCTCCGCGCGCGCGGCTTATCGCGCCGCATCTGCGAGCTATACACTCGGCGGCTCGTCGGCGCTGGAGGTGCTCGATGCGCGCCGGACGCTGCTCGACGCCGAGAGCCAGTACGCCGACGCTCTCGCCGCGGCGAACATCTCGCGCTACGAGCTCGAGCGCGCGGTGAGCGTTCCGCTCGACACCATTCATTAAAGGTCTCGCCAATGCGAAATGATGTTCTGATCAAATGCGGACGCTACGCGCTGCGGAGTATCGTTGTCGGCGCAATCGCGGTCACCGCCTGCGCGCGGACCGACGCCAAGCCGCCGGACGCTGACAGCGCCGCATCGGCAAGTGGTGCGGGCTTCACGATTCCCGCGGCGCAGCGCGCCCGACTCCACGTGCTACCTGTAGTGCTGTCCGTTTTCAGGCCGGTGGTAGCGACGACCG
>DASWBC010000384.1:0-2142 GCA_036390815.1 Gemmatimonadaceae bacterium | reverse complement strand
CACGGATCCTTGATGCCGGGCGCGCTCTCGATCCCCGACGAAACATCGACTACATCGGGCGCGAGCGTCCTGATCGCGCTGCCGACATTGTACGGGCTCAGGCCTCCAGCGAGCACGACCGCGCAGCTTCCTCTATCGAGGGCGAGATCCACCGCCAGATCGTTCCACGGAAGGGCGTGTCCGGTGCCGCCAAGTCGGGGACCGGTCCTGGCATCCAGAACAACCGCGTCCGCCCTGTCGAACAGCAGCTCGGCGTTTGCCGGAATGTGCTTACCCGCGATTCTGATTGCAGCCCAGACCTCTCCCCGAAACTTGCCCCTGATCGCCGCCACATCCGCGGTCGTTGGATCCGCGTGCAACTGCACGACGTCCAGGTGCGCCTCTTCGACAGAGCGTTCGATTTCTTCGGGCTCGTTCGTGCCGAAGACGCCAACGCGCTTGACCCCCGTGCCCGCGGCGTCGAGGATCTTGCGGCCCTGCTGCGTCGACACCCGGCGAGGGCCATCCGCGAAGACGACTCCGATGTAACTCGCGCCAATCTCGGCGGCGAGCGCGGCATCCTCGGGGCGTGTCATGCCGCAGAACTTAACCTTTGCGAGCACCACCAGTCCGCGCAACACCGGTGAGAGAGCGCGCTGCCGCTTCAGGATCGCGCGCGCCCGACAGCTCCGAGCCGACGAGCACCGCATCGGCCCCGGCATCAGCGAAGCGCTTCACGTCCGCCGTCGATTTCACCCCACTCTCGGCGATTGCGACCACGCCGCGTGGTATGAGGGGTAGGATTCTGAGCGACGTCCCGCCATCGATCTCCAGCGTCTCCAGATTTCGGTTGTTGACTCCGATCAGGCTGACATTCAGGGAAAGCGCGAGATCGAGCTCTCGCTCGTCGCGGACTTCGACCAGAATCTCGAGCGCCACATCGACTCCCGCGGTGATGAGATCCTTGAGACGTGCGGGCGTGACGGCCCGGGCAATCACAAGCGCGGCAGAAGCGCCAAGCGCCCGCGCCTCGAAAATCTGTGTCACCTCGACGTGAAAATCCTTCTTGAGCAGAGGAAGCGCGACAGACTTTCGCGCGAGGACGAGATCGTCGGCCGAGCCGCCGAATCTGGTGGGCTCGGTGAGGACTGATATCGCGGCCGCGCCGCCCGCTTCGTAGGCCCTGACCTGCGCGGCGAGATCCAGTCCGGGATTGATGGCCCCTTTTGATGGCGATGACCGCTTCACTTCTGCGATCAACCCGACCTGCCGCCTCTGAAGCGCGCCGTGGAAGGATGGGACGGCCCCAGCGCTATGCGCCAGCCGCTCGAGCTCAGCCGCACGAGGACCCAGAGTTGCGGCCCGAGCGCGTGCTTCGTCCGTCAACTCACCGAGGGTACCGGTCGGTGGCGTCCAGTCAGAAAAAGCTTGCGCTTCGGTCGATCTTCGGCTAACGTAGGAATTCGGCAAATGTTCGGTGGGATCGGCGGACCGGTCCTTTCTCAAAACCAGCCGCGGAAAAGGATATGTCGCTCACGAAACGCCAACGGGAGATTCTGACTTACCTCGCCAACTACTCCGATGAGCACGGCTACGCGCCAAGCTTCGAGGAGATCGCGACGCAGTTTAACTATAACTCCCTCGCCACGGTGCACGAACATCTCACGAATCTCGAGCGCAAGGGCTACATCAAGCGCGCGTACAACGAGAGCCGCGGCATCGAGCTGATTCCGTCAGAGGTATTTCCCCGGACCGCAACGCTGCAGCTGCTCGGAACGGTCGCGGCAGGTATGCCCATAGAAGCCATACAGATGCCTGAGACCATTGGCGTCCCGGAGGACCTGGTCCGCCGCAGCGGCAACCACTACGTACTCCGTGTTCGAGGCAACTCCATGATCGACGAGCAGATCAGGGACGGCGACTTCGTCATCGTGAACGAGAAGCACAGTGCAGACAACGGAGAGATGGTGATCGCCCTGATCGACGGTACATCAGCAACCGTGAAGAAGTTCTATCGGGAACGCGACGGGCGAATCCGGCTTCAGCCGGCAAACGAAACGATGAACCCGATCTACGTTCACGAGAACGACATTTCGATCCAGGGAATCGTCGTCGGGGTGTTGAGAAGGTTCTAGAAGTAAGGCGGCTAAGTCGCTTTCTTTG
>DASWBC010000383.1:0-3182 GCA_036390815.1 Gemmatimonadaceae bacterium | reverse complement strand
GCAGTTCTCGTAAACTCGACTGCCACTGCCACTGCAACTGAACAGGCGAGAGGTCCCAGTAGGTAAGTTGCGAGGTTATTAGTTCACGACGCCCGGACTTGCCTCAGTGGCATTCGTAGCACAAGCAGGTGCTCACACGCCAAGGTGATAAGTCAGGGCGTAGTGAACTAAAGAACTCGCATCTCCGCCACTGAGACCTCCCGCCTGTTCAGTTGCAGTTCTTCCCCGTTTCCCCGCATTCAAAAATTTATCCAGTACGACGCCTTCACGAGGACCGTATTGTCCGGCCGCGCGCCGAATAGATCTCTGAAGTCGCGTGTGGGCGCAAATGAACCGGGATTCCTGTCCTCCTGATCGCGTCCCTCGGTCCACACGAGGAAGAGCGTCGAGCCCGGACGGTATTCCCAGCGCACCACTGCGCTCGTGTGTAGCTGCTTGACGTTGAAGCTCGCGGCGTCCGTCGGCATGGCGAACGGACGGTAACGATCCTCATAACGGTTTGCGCGAGGCGAGGCGAGCTCGCGCAACCTGAAGAATCTCCCCGTCGTCAGAAAAGGCTCCGCATACAACTGCACCGACAGTGCGGTCGTCGCGGTGTAGTTCAGGCGACTGGTGAAGCTGAGGAGTTCCTGGTCGAGGTGCGCGAACAAGTAATGAGTCGTGTCGCTGCCAATCGCTCCCAGGTTCGCGAACCACTGGGTGTCGTTGCGGTTTCGCTGATATCGCGTGCCAAGCTCCCAACTGAGGTTGCTGCGCGAACGAACTGTCACGTACGGACGCACCCGCCATAGCGTCGTCCTGCCGAAGTCGCCAACGGTGTAGATCGCCGCGAGAGTCGGTACAACTTTCGGGCGCGGGTCGGCCCCGAGGTTGATGAGCATGTTCACGTCAGGTGTAGCGCGCACTGCGGGTCCTCCCCGCGCGCAACGGTCGCAGTAAGCTGTGAAGACGTTATCTGCCCAGGTGCTCACGGAGAGTGTCATTCGATTCTGGAACTCCGTGTACAAGTCCACCTCGCAGTAGTTCGTCGTCGGCAATCCGTTCGCGGTGAACTGATTGACCTGATAGATCTGGGCGGAGGCATTTCGCCAGAATGCGCGCGGCTGACTGCTCTGGGCGCTGGCGTAGGCTTGGGCAGTCTGTTGGTCGGCCTGCGCCAGAAACCCGATGTCGTTTGTCTCGAATCCCGGCGAGAGCCGCTCGTACGAGCCGCCGTAAGTGAACGTTCCAGCCACCTTGTCCGCCTTGACCAGCAGATCAGTTCCGGAGAGAGACGTGCGGGACGGATCGTAAGGCAGGCCCGCATCGGGCCGGTTGTAGTAGTGGACAGCATTTCGCTGGGTCCGGTCGATGGCGGCGGCGCTCCCGCGCACCATGCTCGCCGCCAACGATGCCGCAAGACTGTAACGCCCTTCGGCGAAGCGGTGTCGCATGTCTATCCCGCCGGTAACGGCTTCGCGCCGGAGTTGCAGCGCGGCCGCATCATCGAGCTGACGATTGACCAACGTCAGCATCGTTCCAACCGCTGACTCGCCGTTCCTGAAATCCTGAGACGCGCGGACGACGGCGTACTCCGTCTGGGGCTCGATCATCGTGGAGCCGACTGCCTGACGCCCCGTGACCGCGAAGAGTGTACCGAGCGAAGTTCCGCTCGCCAGGCGGCCGGTCAATTTCGCGGCCCCGAGAATCGGTGTGGTGGCGGGAATGTCCGCATTGGGATCGCTGACGAGGCCGGCGAGCTGTGGTGCGCGGCCGATGCGCCGCGAATAAAACATCCGCGATGCGTCGCCGTTGAAGCTGAAGATGCCTGTCCCTTCTAAAAAGAATGGTCTCTGCTCGGCCAGAAATGCCTCGAACGCGGTGAGATTCAACTGTGCGGGATCGGCCTCCACCTGACCGAAGTCAGGATTCACCGTCGCATCGAGAGTGAGGTTCGAATTAAGGCCGTACTTGAGATCTCCGCCAACGGTCTGTTTCTGCGCGCGCCCGAATCCGTCCGGGCGTGGAACGCTCACGTTCTTGGAGACAACGTACGGAGCAACTTCGAGACGGCGCGGAGATCCGAGACCGCGCAGTCCCGCCAGATCGCCGAACTGCGAGGCGATACCGCTCTTCGATCTTCGGTAGAGGGGCCAGCTGTCACGCTCGCTTGTTCTCACGATGTCCCGCATGATCATGATCCCGAAAGTGTGCTCCGCTGCCTTCGGGTAGCGGATCTGGCTGAGTGGGATTCTGAATTCGGCGGTCCAGCCGAGCGAGTCGATCCGCGTCGCGACGTCCCAGACAGCATCCCAGGTTATGTCTTCGCGAGAATCATCGTAGGTGTAGTAATCGCGTTTGACGCCGGCGGGGTTGACCGCAAACTCATAGCCAGTTCTGCGATCGTGATACGAGTCGATCATGATCTTGATTTGGTCGCTTTGCGTCTTCACGTCCCGGCGCGACAACGGGGAGATGATGCTGTCGGGATGCGCGTCGAACATGCGAATGAAAACATAGAGATTCTGGGCGTCGTAGCCGATCTTCCCTTCGGTCTGGAATGTTGGATCACCATCTTCCTTCGGGTCGAAGACGCGGAAGCCCGTGATCGCGGTCGCCGTCTTCCAGATCGGATCGTCATCCCGGCCGTCGATTACCGGTGGACTTTCTGCCGGAGCGGCCGTCGCGGTGGTGTTCGGAACGCTAGCGGAGTGTTCGGCGGTGGCCTGCGCTTGAATGGTTTGTGCGCCGACCGGAGCGGCCACGAGGACGGCGGCCACAGCGAGTGCTGTTTTTCTAGCACTCATTACAACGCTGATAGATTCGAGTTGCAACATGAGTCCTCCATTCAACAGGCCGGGAGCCCGGCGGCTTTTATCTCGTGGATTGCCTGCCGACTGCGCGAAGCGCGCAGTCGGCGCATTCGGTTACTGACGTCTTGCCGCTGATGCAAGCACGTTCGCGCGGTCGCCCTCGGATGGCAGCGCCAGCGCTGCTTTGGTGAACGCATCTCTCACTTCCGGCGTCGACAAGAGATTGTTCGACGCGAACGACATGAGCACGTTTGCCCGGTCCCCGCTGGATGCCATTGTCAAGGTGCGCTGAATGGCGGCCAGCGTTGCGCGCGGAGTCCCGGCCTGAAGGACTCGCTGTGACGACAGCGACATCAGCACGTTCGCGGCATCTCCGCTCGAAACGATTCC
>DASWBC010000382.1:0-1711 GCA_036390815.1 Gemmatimonadaceae bacterium | reverse complement strand
CCCGAGCCGGCGGGCGACCGCACCGCGACTCTCAGCGGGTTTTTTCCTCTTCCCATGGGGCGAACAGGGTCCGCCACTGATCGGGAACGGGGATCGGCTTTCCGTCGTTCGACACGGTTACGTACACGATCGACGCATCGCATACCACCAGGCCGCGCTGGTTCCGTACCTCCTGCCGGACGATGAAGCTGGTGTTTCCGACAGAAGTGAGCCCTGTTCGGATGCTGAGGTCGTCGCCCGGGAAAGTCTGCGCCTGGTACGACGCCTCGACCTTTCTCACGACTGCCCACAGGCTCGATTTCATGTACTCGCTGTACGACATGTGGCGCTCCAGCGCCGACCAGCGCGCGCGCTCCAGCAGCGTCAGCATGTGGGCGTGATTGACGTGTCCTACAGAATCACAGTCGCTTGGATAGATGTGAACCTTGAGGTCTTCCGTCATCGGATCGTCGAAGGAGTGGCACGTGAAAGTTAACGCCCGTGGGGCGCGGCACCATTAAGGCGCTAGATTTGGTTGATGCCTCCCGCCACCACGGACGGCGCTCTCTATCTCGACCAGCTGCCCGAGCTGGACCGCTTCCTCTCCGAGATATCCGAAGTGAAGGAGCTTGCCCTCGACACCGAAGGGGCGAGCTTCCATCGCTTTCTCGATCGCATCTATCTGCTGCAGATATCGACGCGAACGCAGAGCGCGATCATCGACCCTCTGCCGATTGGATCGCCCGCGAAGCTGGGCCGGCTGCTCGAGAGCAAGGACATTGAGGTCGTCTTCCATGATGCCGACTATGACTTGCGGTTGCTGCACCAGGATTACGGCTGGCACGTCACCAACATCTTCGACACCCGCATCGCGTCGCAGCTGCTGGGAATCAAGTCGTTCGGGCTCGCGGCGCTCCTCCAGCAGTTCTTCGACGTCAAGCTGGACAAGAAGCACCAGCGCGCCGACTGGTCGATGCGCCCCCTGACCCCGGACATGCTGCTGTACGCCGCGCAGGACACGCGGTACCTGCTCCAGCTCAAGGATCACATGAAGAGCGAGCTGAAGCGGCGGGGGCGCCTGCACTGGGCTGAGGAGGAGTTCGCCCGCCTCGAGGGGACGCGCCGGGAAGCTGAAGAGAGCATGGAAGGATTCCTTCGGCTAAAGGGCGCGCGCGATCTCTCGCGTCGCGAGCTTGCCGTGCTGCGCGAGGTCGCCAACTGGCGTGATACCGTGGCGGCGCAGCTCGATCGCGCGACGTTTCGGGTGATGGGCAACGAGGTCCTGTTGGAGATCGCCCGTCGTGCGCCCAAGAACGCGTCGGAGCTGGGCGCGATCAAGGGAATGCCAAAGGGGATGCTGGAGCGCGCCGGGGCCGACATCGTGGCCGCAATCCGGCATGGGATGGAAGTTCCGGAGGCGGAGCTGCCGAAATTCCCGAAGGGTCAGCGCTGGAACAAGGATCGCGACTTTGACGAGAAAGTCGCACGCCTCAAATCGGTCCGCGATGCCGCGGCGACGAGGCTGGAGCTGGATCCGGGAGTGTTGTGCCCGCGCGAGAGACTGGAGAACATCGCGCGGAGCGGAGCAAGGGCGGTCAGAGAGCTCGCCGCCGTTCCCGATCTGCGGCGTTGGCAGATCGACGAGATGGGGGAAGGATTTGTGCGGGCCCTTGCCGGACCCGGGGAGGAGCTACTCCCCACCAAGTCTCACTCCGGAGCCTTGAACAGGAAT
>DASWBC010000381.1:0-2090 GCA_036390815.1 Gemmatimonadaceae bacterium | reverse complement strand
CGACATGCCGGGGCTTCGCGAGATCGACTATCTCACCAACAGCTCGATGATGTCGGTGGACTTTCTCCCGAGGCACCTGATCGTCGTTGGCGGCAGTTACATCGGTCTCGAATTCGGCCAGATGTTTCGGCGCTTCGGCGCCGAGGTCACGATCATCGAGATGGGGCAGCGGCTCGTCGGCCGCGAGGACGAAGACGTGTCGACCGCGATCAGGGAGATCGTCGAGCACGAGGGCGTCGAGGTGCGCGCGAACGCGAAGTGCATCAGCTTCGCCAAACACGGCGAAGAGATCGTCGCCAACGTCGAGTGTGCCGACGGTGCGCCACGAGTGCACGGCACGCACGTGCTGCTCGCCGTCGGTCGCCGTCCCAATACCGACGATCTGGGCCTCGAGAAGGCGGGGGTCGCGGTCGACGAGCGTGGCTACGTCGTGGTCGACGACCAGCTCCGCACGAGTGTCCCGGGAATTTGGGCGCTCGGCGATTGCAACGGCAAGGGGGCCTTCACGCACACCGCGTACAACGACGGGGAAATCGTCATCGCAAACTTGCTCGAGAACGATCCGCGCCGAGTGAGCGATCGGATCACCGCGTACGCGCTGTACGTCGATCCGCCGCTCGGTCGAGCCGGGATGACGGAGGGCGAGATTCGTAAGAGCGGGCGCAAGGCGCTCATCGCCAAGCGGCCGATGACGCGCGTCGGACGCGCGGTCGAAAAGGGCGAGACTCAGGGATTCATGAAGATCGCGGTCGACGCCGAGACCGGCGCCATCCTGGGCGCCGCGATCCTCGGCACGGGCGGCGACGAGGTCATCCACTCAATTCTCGACGTGATGTACGCAAAGGCGCCGTGGACGGTGATCCGCCGCGCGATGCACATTCATCCGACCGTCTCCGAACTCGTGCCGACGATGCTGTCCGACCTCCGACCGATGGACACCTGACGCCGGATCCGACCGAAACCCGCCGTCCTATCATCGCGGGCCGAGCGCGGTCGGTTGAGATCGGCTCTCCTGGCCGCAGGTGCGAGGTCACCCGCCCCGGTCCGCACGTCTCTACGCTCCGGCCTGGGTGCGACGCGGCAGAGTCCAAGAACCATAAATGGCGACGGAATAAGGTCAACTCACCCTACGCCGGCCAACGAGCAACAAGAAAACCCTGGCCTCCCTCGAGGTTTAGAGGGCCGATGCTCTATCCAACTGATCTACAGGCGCGTGCTCGGGCATTCTGTCGGGGCAAGCGGCAGGAATCAAGCTCGTCGGATGCGGACATGATGGCGACGGGAACGTCGGCCGGCGCTACGCCTCTTGGACGTTCAGCGTCTCCCGCGTAACCTTGCCCTCCTCCAACTTCACCACTCGGTCTCCCAGGGAATAGTAGCGATCATCGTGGCTGATCACGACGATGGTCTTCCCTCGACTCTTGAGCTCCGGGAGGAGGCGCTCATAGAATATCTGTCGATAGTGCGGATCCTGGTCCGCGGCCCATTCATCGAAGATATAGATCGCCCGATCTTCGAGGAAGGCAGTCAGGAGAGCGAGGCGCTTTCGCTGTCCTTGAGAGAGCGCCGTCGTGGAAAACACGCCGTTCGCCACGCGAACCTTCGCCTCCAGCTCCAGCGTTGCCAGGTACTGTCCGGCCCGTTCGTCCAGGTCCGGAGCATCGAGACCGAGCAGACTATCGAACAGGTAGAAATCCGCGAACACCGCGGAGAAATGTCGGCAGTACCATTCCCGGTTCCCATCACCGACCGTTCGTCCGTCCAGGCGAATCTGTCCAGCCTCCGGTACATAGAGTCCGGTCATCACCTTCATGAAGGTCGACTTCCCGCTGCCGTTTCCGCCCACCAAGAATACGAGCTCACCCTTCTTCAGGGTGAAATCCAGCGGCCCGAGCACGAACGCGCGCCCATCGCTGTCGGCCGCGTATGCGAACTTCACGCCCTCGAGCTCGAGCCGCTCCCAATCGCACACCTCGGCGGCTTGGCTCCCGGTTCCACTCTGGACCGTGTTCGCGCTCTCCAGGGACAGCCCGAGAGCCTGCACCTTGGTTAGCGAGATGCGCGCCTGGGCAAATACCGACCATGCTTCC
>DASWBC010000380.1:0-4315 GCA_036390815.1 Gemmatimonadaceae bacterium | reverse complement strand
GCGAACTGAGTCTCGACTGCCAGCACAGTACTGGCCTCAGCGTTCGCCGTTGCCGGAGCATCGCCGAGCAGCTGAAACATTCGTGAGACGCTGGCCGTGAATTTCGCCCGCATATTGGCTGATGCGGTGTCGGTCTTCGTGTAGTACTCGTTGTTTGGAAGCGACAACCCGCCTTGATACAGCCCGGCGATCGTATTTGCCGCATCCTTGGCGTCCTGCGCGGATCCCTCCGAAATGGGCGCCAATCCGTAACTCTTCTCCAGCTCACCGAGCGCTCGCTTCAAATCGTCCACGCTGTTGATCGCCGCAATGCGATCGAAGGCCGGCTTGAGCGGTGCCGCTCCAAGGCGCTCGATGGCGGCCGTGTCCATGCAGGTGCCGTAGAATGCTCCGACCTTCCACTCCCCGGAGCCAGGTTTGTACTGCCCCGACTTCACTCGCACCACACTGGTGTCGAGGATGTTGCGCAGAACCTCCTGGTTCTGATCGAACAGCTGGTCGAACGCACCGAAAGAGGGATAGTCTCCGGGAATCTTCGCACGTTGCAGCCAGCCGCCGTTGGCGAACTGGTAGAAATCCTGGCAGGCCGCGTATTTCGTATCGAGGTTGGCGCGATCGAAGGGCGCGGTCTGCAACGGTGCCTGGGCGCGCACAGTTCCAGCGACCAGCAGAAGCAGGGTGAGCGAGCTGAGGGCAGTACGATGCTGGTACATCAGGATTTTCCTCCAGGAAAGGCCGTCTGGCGCGCCGTCTTGGCACGGCACGCGTCCCCACAAAGTTTCTCTGAACAGTCCGGATCCCAGCACCGATCCGCCTCGGCGCGGTCAACAGCTATCACCGCTTCAATTCCAGCGCGCTCGAGAATCAGCTCGGCAAGCTTTTCGTGCACCCCAAAAGCTGGCGTAACGCTGAATGTCACGTGCGGAAATGATCGGGCTGCCTCGGCCACGATCCGCGGGATATCCGCCGTCGAATGTCGCCCCGGCGAGAGCATGTATGGGAAGACGATAACGTCCGTCGCCCCCGCGCCGACGCAATCGGAGAATCCACTGGCAATGTCCGGGTCAGCGAGCTCCATGTGGGCATAAGTCACCACCACACCCGGTCCTGCCATTGTCTGGAGGAGATTCGACATGCAACGCAGCATGTCGTTCGCCTCCCGTTTAACAGAGCCGTGATCGACGATCAGAATTCCCTTCATGTGTGCAAAATGGCGCCGTGCCCGCTTGGCGACTAGTGCGCGGCCTCGTCGAGGCCGGTTCCCCGGTGCCAGGTCGGGACCGCAAGGCCGTCGGCGTCGTCGTAGAAGTGGATTTTGTCGGGCGCGTAGATCTTCGTGAGAAAGATGATCTGGCCGGTATGCATCGAGAAGTGCTCCACCACGTGGTACACGGCCGCAAGCACCGTCGTGTCGCGCTCCTGGATTACGATCGATCGGCTCAGATCCGCCTCCGTCAAAGCCGAGAGCACACCGTCCGCCTCCCGGAGGACTGCCTCGAGATTGTCGAGCAGCTTCGACCCCTCGGCGCCATCGGTTTGCGCGAATTCGCCAGCGCGGTAGCGCGTGATCGATTGTCCGCCAACGCCGCCGAGTATCCATTCGGTGACGTTTCCGGTGAGATGGACAAGGAGATTGCCGATGCTGTTGGATCCCTGATTCGGCCTGGCCCAAACCGCGCTGCGGGGCAGCGCGTTGACGCAGTGCCGGAGCTTGATCGGATACTCCTTGGTCAGCCAGTAGCGCGAGCGCGAAAGGAAGATCTCCGGAACCGACACTAGGCCGTCCGGGCCTGGGCCGGAGCGAGCGTGTCGCGGAACACTTCCAGCGCGAGCTCGACCTTCCCGAACGGAGCGGACACCTGCACGCCTTGCACGTGGGGCTTCACGCGCTCGAGCATCTCTCTAGCGATCGCAATTCCTTCAGCCACTCCGTGCTCCTTGGATTTGGCGCTCGCCGCGCGCATCCGCTCGATGACCTTCGCCGGCACGACCACGCCGGGCACTTCGTTGGCGAGGAATTCGGCGTTGCGCAGCGACACGAGCGGCCAGATGCCGGCCACGATCGGAATACGTGTGTGCTCGATCGTCGACAGGAATTTCTCGAGCTGTTTCACATCGAACACCGGCTGCGTGATCGCGTATTCCGCGCCGGCTTCGACCTTCCACTCGAAGCGCTTCAGCTCCTGCGCGGGATCGAGCGCGGCGGGATTCACGCCGACACCGATCGCGAACCTCGTAGGCGCCCCAATGGCATTGCCGCCCGGATCCAGTCCGTGATTGAGCTGGCTCACCAGGTTTGTCAACCCGATCGCATCGATGTCGAACACCGCCGTCGCGTTCGGATACGGCCCCATCTTGGGCGGATCGCCCGTGATGAGCAGGATGTTGCGGAGTCCAACGGCCGCCGCGCCCAGCAGATCGCTCAGCATGCCGAGGAGATTGCGATCGCGGCAGCAGTAGTGGGTGACCGTTTCGATTCCCACCTGCTGCTCGATCAGGACGCTGGTGAGCAGCGCGCCCATCCGGCTCTGCGCGCGCGGTCCATCCGGCACGTTCACAGCATCGACCCCCGCATCCCTCAGGCGCGATGTGTCCATTAGCATCTTCGATGCGTCGACTCCACGCGGCGGCACGATCTCCACCGACGTGACGAACTCGCCGGTTGCGATCTTCCGCGCCCACTTCGATCGCTCGGCGAAGGGTACGGGCTGCACGCCCGGATCTTCGGGCGGCACGTCGGGTTGCACCTGCCGCCGCTCCCGCGCCGGAACCCGCGCCTGCCTCGGCGATAGCGGGCGCACGCCTTCTACCATCGCCGCGATGTGCTCGGGCGTGGTCCCACAACAGCCCCCGACGATTTTTGCCCCCGCCTGGACCAGGTGATGCGCGTAGGTCGCCATGTACTCGGGGCTGGCCATGTACATGCTGCGCCCGCTCACATCACGCGGCATTCCGGCGTTGGGCTGCGCGCTCAGCTTGCGCCTCGTGACCGGAACCATCTTCTCGATCGCGTCGAGGATTATCTGCGGGCCGACAGAGCAGTTCAGGCCGATTATGTCGGCCCCAAACGCGTCCAGCGACTGCGCAATGTCCTCGACGGATACTCCGTACGGCGTGTGACAGTCGGAGCCGATGGTCATCTGCGCAATGACCGGGATGGTCGGATCCACCTCGTGAGCGGCGAGAATCGCCTGCTCGATCTCGTGCACATCGGCGAACGTCTCGAGAATGAAGACGTCGCAGCCGCCCTCCTTGAGCGCCTGGAGCTGCTCGCGGAACGTCGCCCGTGCCTCATCGAGGCTGGTGGGCCCGAATGGCTCGAGACGAACGCCGAGTGGACCAACGGCGCCGGCGACGAGGATATCGTCGTCCGCGACTTCGCGCGCGATCCTGGCCGCGGCGCGATTGATGTCGGCGACCTGCGCCTCGAGACCATACTGCGCCAGCTTGATCCGGTTCGCGCCGAACGTGTTTGTTTCCAGAACTTCCGCCCCTGCCTTTTTGTACGCCTTGTGCACGTCGCGGATGAGATCCGGGGCGCGCAGGTTCAGCTCGTCGTAGCACTGGTTGATGAACACGCCCTTGTTGTAGAGCATGGTGCCCATCGCACCGTCGAAGACGATGACCTGATTCGGGTCGAGAAGCCGGGCGATCAGCGGATTCTCAGGCAACGGCGGCCTCCGCTTCGGTCGAAGCGCCGGTGTCGGCGCCACGAACCGCGTAGTACTTCGCTTCCGGATGATGGATGACGACCGCGGCCGTCGACTGCTCGGGAAGAATCTGGAACGCTTCGGTGAGATCCATCCCGAGCGCTTCCTTCGCCGGGAGGAGCTTGAACACGGTGGCGTGATCGTCGAGGTCGGGGCACGCGCCGTAGCCCCACGAGTACCTCTTCCCGCTCGGCACTCCCAGCTCCTTCTTGATGCGCCGGTGCGCCCACTCGGCTACGGCTTCGGCCGCCTCAACAGAGAGGCCGTGCGAATAGAACGCTTCGGTATACTCGTTCCTCGCCTGCAGCTCCTCGAATCTCTTCGTCGCTTCCTTGCCCACGGTTACGATCTGGAGCGGAATGACATCGACGTCGCCCGAATCGACACTGCGGACATAATCGGCGAGACAAAGTCGCTCGCGACCGATCATACGTGGGAAGTGGAAGCGCGCAATCTCGCGCAGCGAGCCGCCGTCGCTCGAGTAAGCCGCGGGATCGTAGATGATCACGTCGTTCCCCCGCGACTGCGCGGGGAAATAACCGTACACCATCTGTGGCCTGATCCAGCCGTTCTTCTTTGCGTCCTTCTTCAGCCGCTCGAGCGCC
>DASWBC010000379.1:0-2666 GCA_036390815.1 Gemmatimonadaceae bacterium | reverse complement strand
ATCCACCCGCGCCAGTTGAACGGGTGATAGATCGGGTGATACGGGACATCTTCCGCTACCGGCCCGACGTATAGATCCCAGTGCAGTCCCGACGGCACCGGATAGGAGCCCAAGGCCGACGCCAGGAGCTGGTTCACGTAGCGGAAGCTGAATGGATTTCCGAATGGACTCGGCGGAGCGGTCGGGGGCGGAGAGCCCGTGGGCCTGGGAACCCCCTGCGGCCAGTAGACGACCGGTCGATTCGTCCAGACGTGAACGTCCCGGACGGGTCCGATGATGCCGGCCTGGATCCATTCGTTGATCAGCCGCGCGCCGTCACTCGAGTGACCCTGATTTCCCATCTGCGTCACGATTTTCGGGTTCGCGAGCGCCAGGTCGCGCAGGACGCGCGCTTCGTGCACGGAATACGTGAGCGGCTTCTGCACGTACACATGCTTCCCAAGTTGCATCGCGGACTTCGCGACTATGGCGTGCAGGTGGTCGGGCGTCGCGATCACCACTCCATCGATGTCCTTCTGCTTGTCGAGCATCTCGCGGAAATCCGAGTAGCGGGTTGCCTTGTCGAATTTCTGCTTGAGCGTGATTCCCTCGGGCCGATCCTTCTTCGCGTCGTCCTTCAGCTTCTCCGCCACCTTGCTCGTGGAATAGCCGAAGTCGACGTCCGCGAACGCGACGAGGTTCTCTGTCTTCGCCAGCTCCAGCGCGTTCTCGGAGCCCATGCCGCCGAATCCAACGACGGCGAAGTTGATCGTGTCACTCGGCGCCTGGAATCCGACTCCGCCGAGAACGTGGCGCGGCACGATCATCACGCCGAGCCCGATCTTTCCGGTGTCAGCGACGAACTCGCGACGCGTGACCTTCTTCCCAGTCATGTAACGCATTCCCCCGTTTTGCCGGTTGCTGTGCGTGTGCTCGCGATCAGAATCTCACGGTGGACAGATACTTGTAGCTGTTGCGGATCGTGGCGATCGGATCGGCTGGTTGGTCATGCTCCACGAAGTAGTGCTTGATGCCAGCCTTGTCGCTCTGCGCGAAGATCTTGGGAAAGTCGATCTTGCCCTTACCGACATCGACCATCTTGTTGTCGGGCGGACCAGCCGAATCCTTCACGTGCACCAGGGCGAAGCGCTTCGGATACCGATTGAAGAAGTCGAGTGGATCGCCGCCGCCGAATACGACCCAGTACAGATCCATCTCGAAGTCGACCAGCGAGGGGTCCGTCTTGGTGAGCATCAGGTCAAGTGGTCTCACGCCATCGACGGGCCTGATCTCGAAATCGTGATTGTGATAGGCGAGCCGAAGTCCCGCGGCTTTTGCCTGTGGGCCCAGCTGATTGAGGAGATCGATGATTTTGTTCCAGTCGTCCGCAGTTTTTCGCCTCTCTTCAGGTATATATGGCATCGTCACCCATTGGTGCCCTATCGCCTTGGCATCGGCGAATGCCCTGACGGAATCCTTCTCCAGGATGTCGAGCCCAATGTGGCTCGACGGCGAAGTGAGTCCGTTCTGCTTGAGCAACGCGCGAATCTGCGCCGGCGACCGGCCGAAGTATCCGGCGAACTCGACTTCCTTGTACCCGATCTGCGCGACTTTGCGAAGCGTGCCCGGTAGATCGGCTTTCATCAAGTCGCGAACGGTGTAAAGCTGGAGTCCAACTTTTTTGAGCTTGCGATGAGGGGCCAGTAGGATTCCATCGGCCAGGGCATCTCGGCTCGCGATCCCGATGGCGGCGACGCCGAGCGTCGTTAGGAATTTGCGGCGGGTGTGTAGTGTCACAGTGCGGGGGTGAGAGTGCAGCTAGTATGGAGAAACGCCGCACGCTCCGCAATGAAGCGGCGCCTCCCTTACGGTGGGATCGGCATCGTGGCGAAGCGCGTTGGCGTGACCTGTTCGTCGCGGAACTGCTGAACGTTAGGCTGGTCGCGGAAGTGAGCCTACTGGTCTTCCCCCGCGACGATGTCCTCGCGTCTTCGGGATGGAAGCGAAAACGCAAATACGCTCCCCACTCCCTCCGGAAACTCTGCCCACGCGCGTCCGCCGATCGATTCCACGGTCTCCCGGACGATGCTGAGGCCGAGCCCGCTGCCGTCGGCGCAGGTCACGGTGTCGCCGTGCGCGCGGTAATACTCCTGAAAGAGCTGCTCACGCTTGTCCGCCGGGACGCCAATTCCGTTGTCAGAGACGCGGATGACCACCTCTCTGCCTTTCACGGTATCCGGCCCCTCGAATACCGCTTCGATCGAGACCCAGCGCTCACGCTTGCTGCTATCCGAGTACTTGATCGCATTGGATACGTAATTCATGAGGCAGAGCTCGACCGTCGCTGCATCCACCTCGATAGTCGGAAGGTTATCTGCGATGCGCACGTAGACGTCCTTTGCCTTCGCGGCTTCCAGGAGCTCGCAAACTGCCTCGTTGGCAACCTCCGGAAGCAGGACGTTGCGGCAATGCCTGGAGTCCGCCTGCGTTCTCGCCAGCGATTCGAGGTTGGACAGAACGCGCGTCAGGCCGTCCGCGTTTTTGGCGATGATCACCTCGATTTCCTTCCGCTGCGCGTCGTCGGCCCACTCCTCGGAGAGTATCTCTGACGCGCTCGCAATCGCATTGATGTTGTTCTTCAGCTCGTGGGCTACTGTCCGATTGAATTTTCGGAGCCGGTTCTCCCG
>DASWBC010000378.1:0-2812 GCA_036390815.1 Gemmatimonadaceae bacterium | reverse complement strand
CGTTGCGCGACATTCCGCAGTTGTGCCACAGGATCTGGCCGAGCTCGCGGTGGAACGACGCTACCGTCCGTTTCCCCTTGATCGAGAGAAGTCTCTTCGTTCTCTCCTCCACTTCGCTCTCTGCCGCCTTGAACGCCGGGTGGGCCGTGTCGACTTTCCCCGGCTTGCTGCTCGCTAGATAATCCCCGATCGTGTTGGGAATTATGAAGTATCCGTCGGCGAGCCCCTGCATGAGCGCGCTGGCACCAAGTCTGTTGGCGCCGTGATCGGAGAAGTTCGCCTCACCGGTGACGTGGAGGCCGTCAATGTTGCTCATCAGATTGTAGTCGACCCAGAGCCCGCCCATCGTATAGTGAACCGCCGGGTAAATCCGCATCGGAACCTCGTACGGATTCTCGTCCGTGATCCGCTGGTACATCTCGAACAGGTTTCCGTACCGTTCCCTGATCACATCGACGCCGAGTCGGTTGATCGCGTCGGCGAAATCGAGATAGACCCCGAGTCCTGATTCTCCGACTCCCCTGCCCTCGTCGCAGACCTCCTTGACCGCGCGCGATGCGATATCGCGCGGCGCGAGATTACCGAAGCTCGGATATTTCCTCTCGAGAAAGTAGTCGCGCTCGTTCTCGGGAATCTGCCGCGGGTCGCGCTTGTCCCCGGGTTTTTTCGAAACCCACACGCGCCCATCGTTTCGGAGCGACTCGCTCATCAGCGTCAGTTTTGATTGATGCTCGCCGCTGACGGGGATGCAGGTGGGATGAATCTGCGTGAAGCACGGGTTCGCGAAGGCTGCCCCGCGCTTGTATGCGCGCCAGATCGCCGTCGCGTTGCATCCCTGCGCGTTGGTCGAGAGGAAGAAGACATTGCTGTACCCGCCGGTGGCGAGAACCACGGCGTCCGCGGCGTGGGACTCGATCGTGCCGGTCACGAGGTTGCGGACGACGATGCCGCGCGCCTTGCCGTCGATGACGACGAGATCGAGCATCTCCGTGCGTGGATACATGGTCACGCCGCCTCGCGCGATCTGACACTCGAGAGCCTGGTATGCGCCAAGCAGGAGCTGCTGCCCGGTCTGTCCGCGCGCGTAGAACGTTCGCGAAACCTGCGCACCGCCGAACGATCGGTTGGTGAGCAGCCCGCCGTACTCGCGCGCGAACGGAACTCCCTGTGCCACGCACTGGTCGATGATGTTCACGCTCAGCTCTGCGAGCCGATACACGTTGCTTTCGCGGGAGCGGAAATCACCGCCTTTGATCGTGTCATAAAAAAGGCGATAGATGCTATCGCCGTCGTTCTGATAATTCTTGGCAGCATTTATTCCGCCCTGCGCCGCGATGCTGTGCGCCCGGCGCGGAGAGTCCTGAAAGCAGAAGCACTTCACGTTGTAGCCAAGCTCGCTCATCGTTGCCGCCGCGGCACCGCCGGCCAATCCCGAGCCGACGACGATGATCGTGTGCTTCCGCTTGTTCGCGGGGTTGACAAGCTTCATCTCGAAGCGGTGCCTGTTCCACTTCTGGGCGAGTGGTCCGCCGGGGATTCTCGCCTCCAGACGTATGGTCATCGCACGACACCGGCGACAACCGCCAGCGGCACGGCCGTGAATGCGGCCCACACGAGAAGGGCGATTGCTAGCGAGATCCGGTGGTGCAGAGGTTCTGGAGAGGACGGGCTCACACCAATGCTCCTCACCGAGCTCCACGCGCCGTGGAAGAGGTGGAGTCCCAACGCCAGCATGGCGACGACGTAGAAAAGCGCCACCCACCAGATTCTGAAGCTCGTCACCACGTTCGCGTAGACGTCGTCGGAGCTGAAGACTCCAGCCGGCCTGATCGTGCCGGTCGTGAAATGCAGAATGTGCAGGACGATGAACACGAACAGCAGCGCCCCACCCCATCGCATCGTGAGGGATGCGATGGTCGCGACCTGACGCTCCTGCTTCGTGTACGCGATCGGCCGCGCTGCCCTGCTCTGGCGCGTCAGCTGAACCGCGGCGATGACGTGGAGAATGACCGCCACGATGAGAACCACGCGCAGCGCCCAGAGCAGCTCGCCCGTGCTCTTGAGGAAATGCGAGTACGAATTAATGGCTTCGGCCCCGCGGAATACGAGCAGGTTGCCGAGCGAGTGGAGAACGACGAAGCCGATTCCAATGAGCCCGGTGACTCCCATGACGACTTTCTTGCCGACCATGGAGCCGTAGAAGGCGCGAAGGTTGCCCACGGCGTCTTACAGCTTTACCGCGCCCATCGGCTCGCGGACGGCGTCCGCGCTCTTCGCCAGGGCATCGCGCTCCTCTCGGGTAAGCTCCACTTCGATGATCTTCTCGATCCCGCCACGACCGATCTTGCAGGGAACGCCGAGGAAAAGGCTCGCCATCCCGTATTCGCCCTCGAGCCAGGCCGCGCAAGGGAGAATCCGCTTCTGATCGAAAACGATCGACTCGCACATCTGAACCGCCGCTGCCGACGGAGCATAGTAGGCCGAGCCGGTTTTCAGGTGCTTCACGATCTCCGCTCCGCCGCCGCGCGTGCGCTCGACGATCGCGTTGAGCTTGGCCTGCGGCATCAGCTGGGTGACCGGAATTCCACTAACCGAGGTGTAGGAAATCAGTGGCACCATGGTATCGCCATGGCCGCCCAGAACCATCGCCTGGATGTCGCGCACCGAGACGTCGAGCGCTTCGGCGATGAAGGCGCGATACCGAGCGGTGTCGAGAACGCCCGCCATGCCAAGCACGCGTTTGCGGGGAAACCCTGTCACCTTCATCGCGACGTAGGACATCACGTCGAGCGGATTGGAGACGACGATCAGG
>DASWBC010000377.1:0-3569 GCA_036390815.1 Gemmatimonadaceae bacterium | reverse complement strand
GGTACGCGCGAGCCGGCGCAGGGGGATGCGATCATTGGCGGCAAACCACTTGAATAGTGTCCGCTTGACTAGTGTCCCACCGAGGAACAGCACGCGCGGAGCCCCAAGCCGATCCGCCCACAGCCCCCGGCCGGTAGTTGTACGTTGCAGTTCTTTCCAGAGCCCCTGGCCGGTAGTCATAAGTTGCTCTTCTTCGACGCCCACTCGGCCTCGCAAGCCGCCTCGGGATCTTTATCCTCAAAATGAGTGACGGCCCGAGCTTGGACCTCGTCAATTCGGGGGACAAACATGTCCCCGAACTCGAGGGGAGGAAGAAGTTGTCGTCTAAAGCCGTCTGGTCAATTGCGCTGCTCGCGCTCGCAGCATGCGCCACGAGCAAGCCGCCTTACGTGGTGGGAGCTGCCGGGCCCTGGAAACAGGGTTACGGTCTTCAGAATCTTCAGGGCATTGACCTCGCGATCGAGGAGATCAACAAGGCCGGCGGGATCGACGGTCACCAGCTGAGGGTGATTCCGCGGGATGACGACGGCGACGGTCCCACGGCCGCAAAGATTGCGCGTGATTTCGTCTCGACGCGTTCCATCTCGGCCGTCATCGGTCACGTGAACTCATCCGGCATGCTGTCCGCCGCCCCCGTTTACGATGGGCAGCTGGCCGCGGTCGCGACGAGCGCCACCTCCCCCGACCTCACCGGCATCTCGAGCTGGGTGTTCCGCATCATATCGAGCGACTCCCTCAACGGAATCGCGCTCGCCAACTTCGCATCGAGGTCCGGGCTGCGGACTCCCGCGACGGTCGCAGTGCTCTACGAAAACAACACCTACGGCCGCGGTCTGGCCGATTCGTTCCGTCGCTCCTTTCACGGCGAGATCCTGAGTCTCGATCCGATTAACGCGGACATGACGAGCGCGGAGCCCTACATATCGTATCTGAAAACTCGGAAGCCGAAGATCGTGTTCGTGGCGGGTCGCGTCGCTTCGGGACTGAAGATTCTGCAGGAAGCGAAGCGCCAGGGCTTCAACGCCACCTTCGTCGGTGGCGACGGGTGGCAGGGAATACTCGCCGATACCGCGCTGTCCGAAGGGGCCTACATTGGGATGTCGTTCACGGCGGAAGATCCCACACCTGCAGCGCGTGCATTCGTTGCCGCATTCAGAAAGAAATTCAATACGGACCCGGACGCGCATGCGGCGCTCGCCTACGACGCGACCAAGCTGGTCGCGCAGGCGCTCAAGGCAAAGGGGCCGGATCGCAGAGCAATCCGCGACTATCTCCATTCTCTGAACCGTGAGACCGCGTATCAGGGACTGACCGGTCCGGCCTTCTTCGAGGACACAGGCGATCCGGTCGGCATGCGATTCCGCGTACTCCGCGCGCACGACGGTCTGCTGACCGTCGCGGAGGCCAAGTGAAACTTCCCTTCAAATTCCAGACGATTCGTCAGGTCCTGGCGGTTGGCTTCACGTTCCTCATTCTGTTGCTGCTGGGAGCTGGAGCCGTTGGTTGGATCTCGATGGCACAGATGGCGGATCGTGTAACGGAGACTCTCGCCGATGCGCAGCAGGACGCGAAGCAGGCGTCTGACTTCTCAAATGTCGTGACGCAGGAAATACAGGCCGCGAACACGTATCTCAGCGATCAGGATGCCAAATCCGACGCCGAATTCCGTCGACTCGGCTGGGAAGCGCATCGCCTGCACCGGAACTTCACCGCCCAGCGCGACATCGCCGACCAGGTCGCTCGCACAGTGGCAATCGACACGACACTGGCACGGGTGGAATCGTCATTTGCGCTGTCGCACAGGTTGACCGACCTCGGGCGCCTCGACGAGGCGCATGCGGAAGCGCAGAAAGCGCGCAAGATGGTGCCCGGGCTACTCGAGCAGTTGACTGGCCTCGAGCATTCCCGCGCGCAGCAGCTGGCCGGGATGTCGGCCGATCTCCGTGGTCAGGCGACCGCGCGCTCCCGTATTCTCGTGTCCGTCATCATCGTTGCGACTCTTCTCGCCCTCATGATTGTAATTCGCACGGGTCGCGCAGTCGGCCGCCCGCTGCGGGCGCTCGTCAGGCACGCGGTTCAACTGAGCCACGGCGACCTGCAACAGCGCACCGAGGGCGAAATGCCCGGCGAGTTCCGCACTCTCGCCGACGCGATGAACCACGCGACGATTGCGTTGTCACGGATCGCATCCGGCGCGGCCAGGACGGCCGATGAAGTGGCCCAATCCGCGAGCGATCTACTGTCTGCATCCAAGCAGATCTCGGCTTCGGCCGGCGAAGTCGCGGACGCCGTCGAAGAAGTTTCACACGGCGCGGAGTCGCAGGTGGCGCAGCTGCGTCAGGTAAACGAGGCGCTCGATGGAATCCGGACTCGCGGCGACAACCTCGTTGGCGGCGCGCAGGAAGTGCATGGACTCGCGAGCGCGATCGAAGCAGAAGCCGAGGCGAAGCGAATCGACATCGATCGCTCACTGAAGATTCTGTTCGACGTGCGCACGATCGTAGAGCAGGCGGCGGCACAGGTTCGCGAGCTGAACACGAGCGCGAGCGAGATCAACAAGTTCGTCGTCTCGGTCAGCCGGATCGCCGAGCAGACGAATCTTCTCTCCCTCAACGCGGCGATCGAAGCGGCGCGGGCGGGTGAAGCCGGTCGAGGCTTCGCGGTCGTGGCCGGAGAAGTGAGAAAGCTCGCCGATCAGACGCAGGCCGCGGCTGACGACGTGGTGAAAATGACGGAGAGCGTGACGACGCGCGTCCTCGCGACCTCGAAGGCAATGGAGCAGGGCGTGAAGCAGGTGGGCGAGATCGAGATGGTGAGCCGCGAGCTGGATAGCGCGCTCACGACGATTCTTGCGGCAGCCGAGAGAACACGAGCCGCCGCGTCGGCGGTGACCACGGCTGCAACGGAGAATGCGCGCGCGGTCGATTCAGCCGCGGCGAATCTCGGCCTGGTCGCGCGCACGGCCGAGAGCCACGCGACAGCGGCGATGCAGGTGAGCGCATCGACCGAAGAGCAGAGCGCGGCGTGCGACCAAATGAGCATGGCATCCACGCAGCTGTTCCATGGAAGCCACACGCTGCGGGATCTCGTCGGCGAGCTCAAGACCGACACTCCGGTAACCCCGCTCGCGACCGAATCTGTTGCTGAGGACGGCCCTCATCCCAGACTGACGCCGCCGAATCCACGTCCCCCGCTGGCAAAGAAGGTCGCGTAAGCGACCTTCTTTTTTTGCCTCAGCCCGTCTTACTTAGAGTCCATCGCGCGGTCGGTCGGCGTGGGGGTCCTCTCCGGCGCTACGCTCGCTTGGTCGGAGCCCCCATGCGCGGCGTCAGTAGTAGCCCCGACAGGTCTCGCTGCCGCCCGCCCGCACGAATGGTTGCGAGCAGTGACCTCCGCCCGCAAACCGGCCGCCTCCGCCGCCGGGCGCTGTTCCGATGCTCGACCGGGAAGGAGGGAGGGTGTCCTCGTAGCCGCTTTCCAACGCGAGCGCGAGGAGGAGACCCGCGACTGAGCGGAGCGAAGGAGCGCTGTTAGGGGCTCCGACCAAGCGAGCGTAGCGGCGGAGAGGA
>DASWBC010000376.1:0-17781 GCA_036390815.1 Gemmatimonadaceae bacterium | reverse complement strand
GGGCACGGAGTCGCGAGGAGCAAATCCAAAGGCCGTGTCGAGCGAGAAAATGCCGGCCGGAGATTTCCCATCTCCTTCGTGCTTGTGGGGGCCGTCCGTTGATACGTTGTCGAAGCCAACCCCCCACGCGATCCCTGTACGACCGACGACGAGGGGAATCGCGGACTCCAGCCGGGTCCATGCTGATGTTGGAGTTGGGCGCTCGAACCGTGTCATGGCTCCGACGGTCGATGTCCAGCCGGGAGTGATCACGACTACCAGTTGTCGTGACGCGTCGATCTCAGCGCGGGGCGCGGGCAGTCCCTGCCGGCAGGCGAGGGCCAGCGCCAGAAGAGCGAGTCGAGATCGCCGAACCGTCGCAGTGGACGCTGCATGAGGTGTTCGCATCGACGTATCGCATCTCGTCATGTGCCGTTCCCATTGGACAGTGTCAGCCAGATCATGCTACAATAACCGCATGCCAAATGTGCACTCACCCGATGCCGCATCGTACATCCTGCAGATACTCGTCTCGGCGTTTCTCGCGGTGCTGTTCCTTCAATCCGGGATAGACAAGGTCGTGGATCGAAAAGGAAACCGAGCGTATCTCGATGAGCATTTCGCGCGGAGTCCGCTTGCCGGCACCGTCGGCCAGATGTTCACCGTCATCACGATCCTGGAGGTGTCCGCCGGTGCATTGAGCGCCGTCGGCTGCGCATTGTTGCTCCTGATCCACAATTCCCTGGTAGCATACCTGGGCGCGGTGGTCGCGGGCGTCAACATCATCGCGCTCTTCTTCGGGCAGCGCGTATCGAAGGATTACGCCGGCGCGGCTGCGCTCGTGCCGTACTTTCTTCTGGTTCTTGCTGCCATCTACCTGCTCAGTTAACACTGAGTCCACGATCAAAACTGAAAAGAACGGGAGCCGAGATCTCAACTGCAAACTGAACGGGATCCGTCTCAACTGCAAACTGAACGGGATCCGAGATCTCAGAGGCATAGATCTCAGTCGGTAGTCACCGCGCGCTGACCGTATCCCCACATATCCGACTACAACCGACCGCCTTTGCCAAAACGCCCACACAATTATGTCGCAGCGTAGTTACTACAACCTGGTATCTACGCTTCTGAGATCTCGGATCACGTTCAGTTGCAGTTGCCAGATCTCGGATCCTATTCAGTTGCAGTTGCTGTTGCCAGATCAGCCCTACCTCATCTCCCTGATCATAACCCCTCTCGCGGCAAGCTCGCGGATGTACTTCTCCGGCGGTATTGCCTCGTCGGGAGTGAATACGCCTGTCTTTCCGATCTCTCCGCGCGCCTGCATCTGCCCCGTGATCGAGAGCGAGTAGCCGGTCGAGCGCTCCATGGCGCTGATTCCGTTCTCCTCGTCGTAGTAGTCCACCATCTCCCAACCGATCCGCTTCGGCTTTCCGTCCTTCGTGCCTTCGGCGATGACGCGAAGCGCGACCAGATCGTAGGCGTTCGGCTTGGTGAGACGCGGACCCATGGCGGCCACCACGAGATCGCGCGGAACGACTTTAACTCCCTTCACGTCGACCGGTTCCAAGTCGAGCAGGCCGAGCTCTCGAATCGCTTCCATGATGCGGGCGTGGCCGGGATAGCGGAGCGTCTTGTATTCCATCGTCGGAATCTTTCCCTCGTACCGGGACGCCATCGTCGAGAGGCCGCCCGCCGTATGAAATCCCTCGAGCTCGCCCAGCGATCCGCCAAAGTTGACGACCTCGAGCTCCGACAGCGCTTTTACCTGCGTGCGCTTCCCTTTGCGAAGCACCCACGAGAGCGTCGTGTAGTAATCGAGCACTCCTTCCAGTGAATAGACGATCTGATAGTTGAGCGGCGGCTCGGGACGCTGCGGCAGTCCGCCGACGAAAATGCGAACGGTCTCGACCGAGTCGAGCTGCCGGATGCCGTACTCCGCCAGGATGTTGACCATTCCGGGCGCCAGGCCGCAGTCGGGAATGATGGTGATCCCCTTCTTCTTCGCGGCCGCGTCAAGCGTCTTCTGCTTGACCACGATATCGGTATTTCCACCGAGATCCGAGAAGTGCACTCCGGCTTCGACGGCAAGCTCGGCCAGCTCGAAATTGAAGTAGTATGGAATGGCGCTCATCACCGCGTCGGACTCCCGCATCAGCGCGAGCACCGCTTCCTTGTCGCGCACGTCGAGCGGCGTGAAGATCAGGCGCTCGCCGGAGTACGGTGCGAGGAACTGCGGGAGATGGCCAATGTGGAGATCGGCCAGGCGAACTTCTTTTACATCGGGGTTTTGCAACAAATCATACGCGCACGCGGAGCCCTGCAGCCCGGCGCCAAGAACTAACATTCGCATTACGTGTACGTCTCCGGAAATTTTTTTGAGCTGGACTCGCTCTTGCAATTTACCGGGACGATGTGATTCGCGTCACCCCGCGCGGCGAGCATTCAATCCGATGAAGTTTCCGAAAAGGGAACTGGATCGGCAATCGGACGAGGAAATGACGGCACAAATTGATGGCGCGAGCTGGCGAGATCACCTGATTGATTCGCCGGCGCAGATAAAAGAGCTGCTCGAGAACACACATCGCATCGCCGTGCTCGGAATCAAGCCCGATCCCGACCAGCCCGCGTACTATGTCCCTGAGCATGCGGAGCGCGTGGGCTACGAGATCGTTCCCGTCCCGGTTTACTACAAGGAGCTCACCGAGATCATGGGGAAGAGGATCTATCGGAAGCTCGCCGACATTCCGGGCGAGATAGACATGGTCAACGTCTTCCGCCGACCGAAGGACATTCCACCGCACGTCGACGACATCATCGCCAAGAAGCCCAGGTCAGTCTGGTTTCAGCTCGGGATCAGGAACGACGACGCCGCGGAAAAGCTCGCACGCGCGGGAATCGATGTCGTCCAGGATCATTGTCTTCTTGTGGAGCTAAAGCGCATCGGGCGTTAGTTCCCAGTTCGCAGCTACCAGGTGACCGTGTACACCACCGGCTCGTAGGGCAATCCATTCGAATCGGGACTCGCCTTCGGCGCAATTGCGACGATGTACCGGCCTCCAACTGTTGCAGCGAGCGCGACGCCGGCACCCACAACTCGCTGCGCCCCCGTGCTGCCCTTGCCGGGTGGCTCCGTGATCGTGATCACTCCGCGAGTTGTCTGGATCGTGAAAGTTTGGTTGCCGCGCTGAATCTGGATCGGCACTGCTTGGGTCATGTCGAATGGCAGTGTGCGGTCGAGCATGGGACCCATAGTGAACTTCACGTCGGCCAGACGCGCGTTCGACGGCAACGTTCCGTGCAGTTGTCCCGTCACCGGGTCAAGCGCAGCCCACGTCTGGCTTGGCTCGTTGTCCACCGCACGAGCGGGATTGTTGCCGAGCGCGAGAGTTGACCCGTCGGTGGTCCACCGTACGCGCCAGCCGCGAGCAACAGGAAACAGTTTCGGCACCGCGCTGTCGGCCGCCGCCTGCACGCGCGGATTCTCCGGAATGTGGATGACGCCTGGCTGCGCGACGGCTCGCGCCAGCGACATCCCGCTCGAGGGGAACGAGCCAGCGCGCAGCGTCGCGGTATCGATCGACGTGCGGCGCGAGACGTCCGTCAGCAGGTCGGTACGGGCTCCGTCGCCGGGCACGATCGTGTACGCGCGTCCGAATCCGATCCACTTCCAGTCGGGGGATGGTGCCACGTCCCATACACTGTCCATCTGAATCTGGAATCCCCGCGCCTCGTCGCCGAAGAAAAAACCATTCGGAACGGGCTCGTTTTCCACGCCGCCGGGATCAGCCACTACAAGAACCGACTTTCTGTCCGGCGAGAACGTCCACAGCACGCGCTCGGCCATCCCGTGAGTGCCACGATTGACGGGCGTAACCGTTACAATGGGCGCAAGAGCTGTTGTATCGGGCGTAGCTTCTTTTTTTTCAGACTCGGCGACACAGCCAGCGAGAAGAATCAGCGCCGAGCAAGGGATTAGCGAAGAGATGCGGAGAGTAGGCATTGGCATAGCCGGCGTGAGCGGAGTAACGGTATGGAAGCTAAAAAGCTAAGCAGCTTTCGAGCTTATGGCTCCCTGCTTTGGTTTTTTGTGGAGCTGTCGACGAGCCCTTTAGGACGACGCCGAGTGACTAGACGCAGACCAGATTACGTCCGCCGGCCTTGGCGCGGTAGAGCGCGCGGTCGGCGCAGTCGAGCAGATCCTCGGCCGTCTCGACCTTCGGCTCGGGGAAATCGGCGACGCCGATGCTCACCGTGAGGCGAAGCGGATCGCCCTTTCCGATGTCGAACGGGTGCGACTGGATCTTGTCGCGGAGTCTTTCCGCGAACGCAATCGCGCCCGCTTCGCCCGTCTCGGGAACGGCAATCACGAACTCGTCGCCTCCGTAACGAGCGACCGAATCGACGCTGCGCGCGGTGCGCGCGAGCAGGAGAGCAACTTCAACGAGCACCTGGTCGCCGGCGAGATGCCCGTATGTGTCGTTCACATCCTTGAACTCGTCGACGTCGATCATCAGGATGCTGAGCGGGGCGTTGTAGCGGCGCGTCCGCTCGACTTCAGTGCCCAGCTGCGTGAGCAGCGCACGGCGGTTGAGCAGCTGCGTGAGCGGATCGGTGCGCGCCAGCGCCTCGAGGCGGAGATTGTCAGCCTGCGTGACTTCGACCATGTGCGCGCGGCGCATGGCGTTCATGGCGCTCTTGACCACGGTCTCCGCAAAATCGACGTCGGCTCCGTTCAGCGACGCCTTCTCAGCGGTGCGGCGGAGCAGGAACACGCCGGTGCGATCGAGATCGAGGCGGAAAGGCAGCGCGATGATCGAGCGCACGGAGATGACGCTGCCGTCCTTTTCCCATGCCTCGCGCAGCGCTCTGTAGGCGTCGGAGTGCCAGATGTCGGGAATCAGAACCGGCTGCTCGCTCGCGAGGGCGGCTTCGATCTCCGGATACTTGTCCAGCTCAACTTGAAGGTTTTCCAACTGCGGGTCTTCGTGGGCGGATGCGACGGTTCCCAGACGGTCGCCCGACTTGGCGAAAATGACGGACGAGTGGCTCAGGTTGAGGGCGCGCGCTAGACGGCGCGCCAGCATGTGGAACAGCTCACCCATGGAGAGCGAGCCCATGACGTCGTGGAGGATGTCAACGAGCGCTCCGCGCGCCGCGGCTTCGTCGAGCAGGCGCTGCACCTCGGATTCTGCCTTACGCAGAGCCGTGCGCAGCTTCTCTATTTCCGCGAGCTCATGAGCCAGGTCGGAGCGCTTGATCTTCATTCGTCGTTGAGGGCCTCGACCGGGTCGATCTCGGTGGCGGGGATGCCGTTTTCCGAGCCTTCGGCCTCATCTTCAGGGACGACGCGGGCGACGGCTGTCACGAGATCTCCTTCGTCGAGATTGACGAGCTTGACCCCCTGCGCGATACGCCCTGTCACTCTCACCTGAGAGACGGAACTACGGATGATCACACCATGTTTTGTGATGATCATTATCTCATCCGCCGGCAGAACCTCCATCAGGGCAACGACATCGCCCGTTTTCTCGGTTCGATTTACCGTGATGATGCCCTTCCCGCCACGCTTCTGAACCCGATAGTCGGCGATGTTGGAGCACTTCCCGAGGCCGCGCTCCGTAACCACCAGCAGCGTCGCGTCGCGCTTGACGACAACCATTCCGATCACGGAATCGCCCTCGCGTAGCTCGACACCTTTGACACCCGTGGTATCACGTCCCATCTCGCGCACGTCCATCTCGTGAAAACGCACCGAGAGACCATGACGCGTGGCGAGAACGATGTCGTTCGAGCCGCTCGTCACCTGCACGTCGATCAGCTCGTCGTCCTTGTCGATCTTGATCGCCTTGATGCCGGTCTGGCGGACGTTCGAGTACTGCGAGAGCGCGCTCTTCTTCACCGTACCGTTTCTGGTGCAGAAAAGGAGGAACTGCGTGTCGCTGAATTCTCTTACCGGTACCATGGCCTTGATCTGCGTCTCCGGTGAGACGTTGATCAGGTTGACGATCGGTTTTCCCTTCGCTGCGCGTCCTGCCTGCGGAACTTCGTGGACCTTCAACCAGAAGCACCGGCCGTCATCCGTGAAGCAGAGGATGTAGTCGTGCGTCGAGCCGATGAAGAGGCGTGTGACAAAATCCTCGTCCTTGAGCCCCGCGCCGCTCAGCCCGCGCCCGCCACGACGCTGCTTGCGATATGTCGATACCGAGGTGCGCTTTATATAGCCTGAGTGGGAGATGGTGATGACCATATCCTCTTCCGCGATCAGGTCCTCGATCGTGAACTCGCCTTCGTCGCTCGTGATCTCGGATCTGCGCTCATCGCCGTACTTGTCCGCCACCTGCTGCAGCTCATCGCGGATGATCTTGAGGCGGCGCGGCTTTGACGCGAGGATATCGCGCATTTCCTTTACGAATGCGCGGACTTCTTTGAGCTCGCTGTCCAGCTTCTCGATCTCCAGGCCGGTGAGCTTGGCGAGGCGCATATTGAGGATCGCCTCGGCCTGCCGCTCGCTCAGCTTGAAGCGCTTCTGAAGCTGAGTGCTGGCCGTCGGAGTGTCGGCCGCGGCGCGAATGAGCTTGATGACCGCGTCGATGTTGTCGACGGCGATCTTGAGTCCCTCGAGGATGTGCTCCCGCTCGAGCGCCTTGTCGAGCTCGAACTGCGTGCGTCGGACGACGACCTGATGCCGGTGCGTGAGGTAGTGCTCGAGCACTTCCTTGAGCGGCATGATCTTCGGCACGAGCTGCGTCGTGTGTGAATCGGGCACGAGCGCCAGCATGATCACGCCGAACGTCGACTGCATGACGGTGTGCTTGTACAGCTGGTTGAGCACCACGCGAGGAATCGAATCGCGCTTGAGCTCGATGACGACACGCATGCCGTCCTTGTCGGACTCGTCGCGCAGCGCCGATATGCCTTCGAGCTTGCCGTCTTTCACCAGCTCGGCCATGTCGGCGATCAGCTTCGCCTTGTTCACCTGGTAGGGAAGCTCGGTGACCACGATCTGGGACTTGTTCGAGGATTCCTTCTCCTCGATCACGGCGCGGGCGCGCATGACGATGCGTCCGCGTCCCGTCTCCTGGTAATCCTTGATTCCGGCGCGGCCGTAGATGTAGCCGCCCGTCGGGAAGTCAGGACCCTTGATCAGCTTTCTGATATCGGTGGGCGTCAGCTCCGGATTGTCGATCAGGGCGGTGAGCGCGGAGACTACTTCGCCGAGGTTGTGGGGCGGAATGTTCGTCGCCATGCCGACGGCGATGCCCGAGGAACCATTGACCACGAGGTTGGGGATGGCCGAGGGCAGAACTTTCGGCTCCTGAAGCCTGTCATCGAAGTTGGGCGCGAAGTCGACCGTGTTCTTGTCGATATCGGCCAGCATCTCCATCGCGACGCGAGTGAGCCGCGCCTCGGTGTAGCGGTAGGCCGCCGCCGGATCTCCATCGACGCTGCCGAAGTTTCCCTGTCCGTCGACCAGCGGATAGCGGAGCGAAAAATCCTGCACCATGCGCACGAGGGCGTCGTACACCGAGCTGTCACCGTGGGGGTGATATTTGCCGAGCACGTCGCCGACGACGGTCGCGGACTTTTTGTAAGGGCGGCCCGGAACGAGGCCGAGCTCGTTCATCGCGTAGAGCACGCGGCGGTGCACCGGCTTAAGTCCATCGCGCACATCCGGAAGTGCCCGAGAGACGATGACGCTCATCGAATAGTTGATGAACGATTCTTTGATTTCTTCGTGAATGAGGCGCGGGAGGATGCGCTCTCTGTTGTTCGGAGCCGTCATTAAATCCGGTGGTGGCTACTGGGTTCGGAGGCGGGGTTGGAGGACAAAAAAGCCTCCTCTAGAAGTAGACCACAATGTAGCGCCTGGAGAGCGAAAAATCAATTGCATTGAGCGAACCTAAGTAGCTATGGGACAAGCGGTTAGACAGACCGCGACATCTCGCATGACATTGCTCATCGTGACCGCGAAAATTTGTGATCATTGTAAGCTCAGCAGTAGCAACAAATTGCGAGTTTGGACGATGTCACCCGAGATGTGGCGGTGAGGCGGTCCGGTCGTCTTTCGCGGGTAGGTTAGCCGAGTCCAGTTGCCAACCAGGCGGCCGGCTTCATCCGAGGTGTTTTTTGTGCCCATGCCAGTTGTTTTGCTCCTGTTGGTTTTCTGGTTCTACCTCGCCTATCAGGCATTGCTGCGCGGGGACACCACCAGGGCGATTATCTACATCGCCGTAGGACTTGCTCTCACTGTCTACCGACTGCGGAAGCGCGAGCCAGCTCCGAAGTAACCCCTCTTACCCTGAATTGGAGACGACAATGGCTCTCGCCGCAATCACCGCGACATGTCCCAGCTGCAGCACCAGATTCACGGGTTTCCCCAAGAGATCGTTCCTGGGATTCCAGAAACTGAAATGCCGCAAGTGTTCGAAAGATGTCCTGTACCCACTCACGAGCGGCTACCGAACCTTCTACAGGGTGATTCTCGTGCTGATGGTCATCGGCGTCTGGTTCAGTTTGAAGCAGGGAGTAACGCCTACGCCGGGGCTGTTGGGAATCGCCACGATAGTTGCGTTGATACAGGATTCGAAGCTTCGAAAGGCTACCCTGGCGCCCCCTAAAGTCAGCCCGGCCGCATAACAGCGACACATTCAGCTAGCGACGACACTTTACGGTTGGTTTGCGCAGCGTGTCCCAGGATCACGCATCGCCCTCGTACGCTGCTTGCAAAGGACCCCAACGCCGGGCAACCAACCGATACTCCGGTTGTCAGAGCGCACAAAAACCTATTGTGGATCCTGCATGCATTTCATCCGACCTTCGGTCGTTTTCTCCCTCGTTCTCGCGCTCGCGGGGTGTGCGAAAGCCGACGAGCATTCGGCCGATACCGCTTCGGTCAGGACTGACAGCGACACACTCAAGTCCACAACCCAGACTACGACCCAGACCACAACTCCGACGGGTACGGGAGCACAACAGCCACGACCGTCTGGCGGAGTCGCAACACCGGAATCTGCCGACTGGTCCGTTACCGAAAGCGGAATCGGAAACCTGCGCGCGGGAATGACTCTCTCCGAAGCGCGAGCCGCGGTTCCAGCTTTTTCCGTAGCCGCATCCAGAGACAGCACCGCGTGCACTTACGCCAGGACGAACGGCCTGCCGCCCGGCGTCATGGTCATGCTGGAGGGTGGTAAAATCGTGAGGGTCGAAGTCAGGCGCGGCACAATCGCGACCTCTACCGGCGCCCGCATCGGAGACAGCGAAGACAGGATCAAAACGCTCTACCCCGGCCATGTTACCGTCTCGCCACACAAGTACACCCCGGGCGGCCACTATCTCACCGTCGCTCCGGCCTCGAGCGCGGACCGGATTATCTTCGAGACCGATGGCAAGCGCGTCGTGAACTACCGAGCGGGACAACGGCCGCAAGTCGAGTACGTCGAGGGGTGCTCGTGAGCCCTGTAGGATGATTCCTGCGCGCGAAGCGCTCGACCGACTGCGAGAAGGCAACCTCAGGTTCGCCGCGAACGTGCGCGGCTCGGACGCGTTCGTGAGCCACACGCGACGTGTGGAGCTCGCGAGCGGGCAACAGCCCTTTGCTATCATCCTCGGCTGCTCGGATTCTCGCGTTCCGGCTGAGATCGTGTTCGATCAGGGACTCGGCGATCTGTTCGTCATTCGCGTCGCCGGCAACATCGTCGCTCCATCCCAGGTCGGCAGCGTCGAGTTTTCCGCGGCGCGATATCATACCCGACTCGTGGTCGTTCTCGGCCACTCGCAGTGCGGGGCGATTCTGGCAACGCTCGAAGAGCTGCGCACCCCGACGGAGAATCAATCCCACAACCTGCGTGCGATCGTCGACCGGTTGCGACCTTCGGTCGAGAGCCTCTTGCACACGGAGCTCAGGAACGATTCGGACGCCCTGGTCAGAGAGGCGGTTCGAGCCAACATCCGCGCTTCCGTGGATCACCTCCGCCATGGCTCCCAAGTGCTCGAGGAGCTGATCCAGCGCGAAGGGTTGCTCGTCGTTGGCGCAGAGTATTCGCTGGACACGGGCGTAGTGGAGTTCTTCGAGTCGTGAAAGTCCACCTTCTTGGCGCGACGGGAATGATCGGTCAGGGCGTCTCTCGCGAGTGCCTGAGCGATTCTGATGTGGCGCGACTAGTCACCGTTGGCCGCCGGCCAACCGGGCAGAAGCATGCGAGCTGGTTTGCCAGGATATCGCGAACCAGCTCCGTAAATCATTGCTGCGCAGGCAGTTACCTGTTCGCTGACCCATTTGCGAGGTGAGTATCATGTTTGTGAGCGCAATCCCACCAGATGTTTCCACGATTGGCTTGCGCAAGACCAGTGATCTTCATGAAAAGGGCTCGGTGGCCCAGCGGGGGGTCAATCGTCTATAGACGATGCCCTTCCCGACATCCGAACCCGGAACCATGGACGCTCCTCAGAGCGCGGCGCCAACCACGCCTCGCGCGCGGCATAAATTCCCGCTTCCCTTCCCACGCCTCGAGAGCCTGCGCAGCAGAATTCTCGCGTTCGCGGTGGCAGCGGCATTGTTGCCCGCGGGGACCATGCTCGGCGTCTTCTATACCCAGAACCGCCGCGCGCTCGAGAAGAAGATCGATGAAGATCTTCTCTCCAGCAGCGCCCAGAGTGCCCGCGCAACCGGTGTCTGGCTGAGGGAACGGCTCTACGATCTGCGCGTTTTCGCCGGATCCGACGAAGTGGTGATCACACTGGAACATGGTGCCGGCAAGACGCCCACCTCGCCCACCGAGGGCCGGCTTCGCGACTACCTGGTCTCGCTCCACGAGCGGTTCAGCGACTTCGAGAAGCTCATGGTGCTCGACCTCGATGGGAACGTCATCGCCACCAGCGCGAGTGAAGTGACGAAGGTCCCACTTCCAGCGGACTGGCAGGCTTCCCTGAAATCTGACAATCAGATCGTCGGCGACGCGTACTGGGATCCGAAGTCGGGCAGAGCGAAGTTGATCGTGGCCGTTCCCGCGCAACGAGCGGATGGTCGTCTGCTCGGCGCTTTCGCGGCCGAGTTGAATCTCGCGCCAGTGCAGATGCTGCTGCGATCCTTCGCGCCGGATAGCACAGGCGCGGTCCATCTGGTCAACCTCAGGGGCAGCGCGATAGCCAGCTCAGACCGAATGTCCGACCAGCTGATAAAGAATCCCATCCCTCCGGCAACGATGAAGAGGCTGAAGGAGCGCGCCCGCGCCCCGTTCGCCTTCACCAGCTTTGGCGGCCGAGATGTCATCGGCACTCTCGAGTACGTCCCGCAGGTAAACTGGCTGGTGATCTCCGAGATCTCGGGCGAAGCGGCGTTCCAGCA
The DNA here is from genome assembly GCA_036390815.1 of Gemmatimonadaceae bacterium. Classification (GTDB taxonomy): domain Bacteria; phylum Gemmatimonadota; class Gemmatimonadetes; order Gemmatimonadales; family Gemmatimonadaceae; genus UBA4720. Next base: position 6,455 of record DASWBC010000376.1, on the reverse strand, counting down.
GGTAAGCCGGTTCCGCGACGTCGCTCTGCTCGTGATCGCGCTTCTCCTCGCCGGGGTGACATTGGCAGCGTACCGGCTGGGACGACTGATTTCCCGGCCGCTCGACCGCCTGACAAAGGCTGCCGGAGAAGTCGCGGCCGGAGATCTCGCGGTTGACCTCCCAGCGGCTCCGGGCGGTGGCGAAATCGGCTACCTGACCGATGTGTTCAACCACATGGTCTATCGCCTGCGCGAGGGTCGACTCGAGCTCGATCGCATCAACGAGACACTACTGAAGAAAAACGAGGAGCTCGAGCTGCTCTCGACGACGGACAGTCTCACCGGCCTCTCGAATCACCGTTCGTTGATGAAGCGTCTCGACGACGAAGTCGCGCGCTTCAAGAAGGAGAAGCGCGGGTTCTCAGTGCTCGTTGGCGACGTCGATCATTTCAAGCAGTACAACGACGCGTTCGGCCATCCGGCGGGCGACGAAGTGCTGCAGATGATCGCGGAGATCATGCGCGATTCGACGCGCAAGGTCGATTGCTGCGCGCGCTACGGTGGTGAAGAGTTCGTAATAGTGCTGCCCGACACGGCTATCGCCGATGCGCTGGACACGGCCGAGCACATTCGCGCGCGAGTGGCAGCCAAGAAGTTCAATGGAAGGAAGATCACGTTGAGCATCGGCGTCGCCAGCTTCCCCGAGGACGCGGACGACGCGGAGGCAATCATCGCCATCGCGGACGAAGCGCTATATCAGGCGAAGAGAGAAGGGCGGGACCGTACCGTGCGCGCCCGCCGACTTAAGAAGACTGGATAGGCTGCGCCCCTCTGAGGGGATAGCCTCAACCCAACTAAGGTCGCGAAACAAGGGTCTGGTGAATCCAGCCCGTTCGCCCGGTGTCATCGCTAATGCGAACCCATTCATCTGCGTACGAGTAGCCGATGATCGAGCTACCAGGCTCAGCGAGGAACGAGACTGCGAAGTTGGTGCCCGGTCCTGCGCGGACGTTTCCCCGACTCGTTGTCTTGAGTTTGATGGGCACCGCGAACAGCGTTTCACCCGGACGCGCACCCTCCGTGTTTACTGCAAGGCGCCCGCGGTATCCCGACGCGATCGTTTTGGCCTGATTGGCCAGATAGAGAGCGCCCCCATAGTTAGCCTTGTCGAATTCCGCGGCGCTCCGTTGCACGTTCTTGGTGACCTGTGCCGCCTCGGGAGGGTCCGCCGACGTGCCGGCTTTCATCGTCTGAAGAGCGACCTCGGCCTCGGCCATTGCCGATGCGGCCTGCGCACGGCTCGCCCCTGACTGCAGTTTGGCCATCGCCCGCACGACTTCGGCTTGCGTGTCCTCGAGGCGCGTCTGGAGATCCTCGATTTGCGCATCGCGCGCCAACAACTGCAGCTCGAGGCGCGATACGCGCTTGTCGAGCTCGGGATCACGGACCGTGACGGTATCGTGGACGACCTTGGGGGTCGGAGGCTGCCCGGGCTTTGCCTGAGAGCAGGCGGTGGTGAGGCCGATGAACGCCAGAAAAACGAAGCAGGAACGTACCAAAGATGTCCTCGTCGATTTCGTTGTCGGACCGGCCCACGATCAAGGAACGTACAAAGGGTCCCCGGCACTGGCGTTCACAGTAATACAAAGGGGGTAAGGGTCGCCAGCCTAAAGATGGGGCTGCTGTTACGACGCTAACAAACCCCCTCATTGGGGGGCACATTCAAGGAATGCCAGGGAAGGAGAAGGAGCTTCCTTTGCGAGCTGCTGCGCGGCGGCTTCCCGCGGCGAAACGGCTTGCCGTCTTCACGTCCGCATGTCTCGCGGCCGCCTGTTCGAGCAGTGCGGTTTCCACGGGCGCGCCCGGCGTGCCTGGTGTCGCGACGCAATGGTGGCGCGACGGCGTGTGCTACGAGGTGTTCGTCCGCTCCTTCTACGATTCCGACGGCGATGGAATCGGGGATTTGCGCGGACTGACAGCGCGTCTCGATTACATCAACGATGGAAATCCCGCCAGCACCACAAGCCTGGGCGCGAACTGTATCTGGCTGATGCCGATCGACAAGTCGATGAGCTATCACGGGTACGATGTGGTCGACTATTACCACGTGGATTCACGGTACGGGACCGACGATGACTTCCGGACTCTGGTGGCCGAAGCGCATAAGCGCGGGATTCACGTCATCGTCGATTTCGTTCCCAATCACACCGGCAGCCAGAATCCCTGGTTCCAAGCGGCGCTTCGCGATCCCGGCAGTCCATATCGCGACTGGTACCGTTGGTCGAAGACACTTCCGGTTCAGAAAGGACCGTGGGGACAGGAGGCCTGGCACAAGTCCCCGGTCCGTGACGAGTACTACTACGGTGTGTTCTGGCACGAGATGCCGGACCTGAATTACGAGAACCCGTCGGTGCGTGCCGAAATGCAAAAGGTTCTGACGTACTGGATAAAGGAGATGCACGCCGATGGATTTCGCTTCGACGCGATCCCGTATCTCGTCGAGGAGGGCGATCAGCTTCAGCACTCGCGCGGGACGCACGATGTGCTACGCCAGTTGGGCAACACGATTCGAGCGGCAGCCCCGGAGTCGTTCACGGTCGGGGAAATGTCAGACGAGTCGCCAGAGGTGATGGCGACCTACTATCCCGACCAGCTCGATTCGTACTTCGCCTTTGCGGTGGCGAAGGCAACGATGCGCGCGGCGGCGACCGGCGACGCAAGAGGGTTCTTCACGACAGTTGCCCAGGCGAATGCGACATTTCCCAGCGGACGCTGGTCGCCGTTTCTCACCAATCATGACCAGCCGAGGGTGATGACGGTTCTCGGCGATGCGGCCAAGGCGCGGGTCGCGGCGAGCGCGATGTTGATGCTGCCTGGGATGCCATTCGTGTACTACGGCGAAGAGATCGGGATGGTCGGCGCCAAGCCAGACGAGACGATCCGGACACCCATGCAATGGAGCTCGGCGCCAAATGGCGGGTTCACAACCGGGAAGCCGTGGGAGCCACTTCAGGCTGATTGGAAAACCAAGAACGTCGCGGCACAGGATTCGAGTCGCCGATCCTTACTCAATCATTATCGCAAACTGATTCAGCTGCGAAACGCTCACGCGGACCTCAATCAGGGCTCGCTGACGTTGGTCCCGACAGACGACACTACAGGAACTATCGCCGCGTGGGTAAGGACTTCGCGCGACCTACCATTCCTGCGCGACGAAGCGTTCCTGATCGTCGTCAATTTTGGCCAACGCCATGGAGAGCTTCTCATGGAACGGCTGCCATGGAACTCGCTGCCCGCAAGAGGAGGAGATTACCGATTGGAATCGGCGTACGCCGACCCGGATAACGCTTGCGCCGGGCCTTACTTCGGCTACTCCCACGGGAGCGGCTCGATTCTCATCAGGTCAGTCGAAGCGCACGGGTTTTGTGCGCTCCGGATATCCCCTCGCTAGACTCCACTCTCCTCGCCAATCACCGGAGTGACGGCCGAACGGTCCTCTTCTCCGGTGCGAATCCGGTAGACCTTCTCGACAGGAAGAACGAAGATCTTTCCGTCGCCAACGTCGCCCGTGGCTCCGGCGGAAAGAATCGCCTTCACGGTGGGCTGGACAAAGGGGTCCGAGACACCGATCTCGATCCTCACCTTGTCGTGCAACTCCACCTTGACTGTCATGCCCCGGTAGGTCTCGACCGCTTCAGTTTCTCCACCGTGGCCGCGCACTCGGCTAATGGTGAGTCCACGGACCTCGGCCCGGTACAATGCCTCGAGCACTTCGTTGAGCTTCTCCGGTCGAATGATCGCTACGACGAGTTTCATATATCAGCCTCTGTCAGCGTGAACGAGAATCGCGCCTTCGCCTCTGCTGTACGCCTCTTCCCCGTGTTGGGTGACGTCCATGCCGATTCCCTCCTCTTTCTGGCTCGCGCGAAGAGGCGCGACCAGCGCTATCGCTTTCAGGATCACGAACGTTCCAACTGAGCTATAGATAATCGTGGCGAGTACCGCGACGAGCTGGATGCCGAGCTGCTTCGGATTGCCGAACAGCGCGCCGTCGGCCGTTCCGTTCCAGATTTTTTGCGCGAGCATTCCGGTGAGCAGTGCTCCCACCGTCCCGCCGACTCCGTGTGCCGCGATCACATCGAGCGAGTCATCGAGCCGGGTTCCGGCTCTCCAGAGAATGGTGAAGTAGCTCGGAACGGCGGCGATTGCGCCAAGCGCGATTCCGGATACAGGACTCACAAAACCCGCCGCGGGAGTGATCGCAACCAACCCCACCACGATGGCGGTCGCCGCTCCAACTGCCGTCGTTTTCTTCGTGCGGGTGATGTCCAGCAGGCTCCACACGACCAATGTTCCCATCGGGGCGAACATCGTGTTGGAGAAGGCGAGGGCCGCCGACCCGTTCGCTGCGAGTGCGCTCCCACCGTTGAAGCCGAACCATCCGAACCAGAGGAGGCCGGCGCCGAGCAGAGTAAAAGGCACGTTCTGCGGAATGATTGCCTGGCGCGCGTAGTCCTTCCGGGCGCCCAGTACCACCGCGACGACAAGCGCCGCGGCGGCGGCGTTGATGTGAACGACAGTGCCACCAGCGAAATCGAGAGCGCCTAGCTTACTGAGCCAGCCTCCGCCCCACACCCAGTGCGCGATCGGCGCATAGACCACGATAGACCAGAGCGTGATGAACGCGACGTACGGCCCGAAGCGCATCCGCTCGACGATCGCGCCCGAAATGAGCGCGGCTGTGATTACGCAGAAGGTTGCCTGATAGGCTGCGAACAGAATGTGAGGGATCGACCCTTTCGCCTCGAGTCCCACGCCCCTGAAGAAAGCGTTGTCCAATCCGCCAAGCCAATTTGAGCCCGTCGAAAATGCGATCGTGTAGCCGATGAACGCCCACGCGATTCCGACGAATCCGAGCGCGACGTAACTCATCATCATGGTATTGAGTGCGTTCTTGGCTCGGACGAGTCCCCCGTAGAAGAATCCGAGGGCGGGGGTCATCACCAGCACCATTGCGGTGGCGACGAGCATCCACGCGGTATCTGCCTGATTGATCGGTGTGGGGGTCATTTCCTCTTGATCCTCGTCACGGTTCTCCTCCGGTACTTCGGGTGAGATGGTACTGCCTAAAACAAAAAACCCCGCATTCATCGATCGAAACGCGAGGGTATTGGAAAAAGAGCGCCGCTAGCTTTTGGACTCTACCCAAAACGTTCGATCGCATCCCACAGCATCCGTGGGAGCGGGCGATTATTTCCTGGATTGGGGAGAGAGGCGCGGATCGCAGGGCGCATGACTGAGCTTGATGACCGGGAGAATGGGTTGCCAAGGACAGGTGCGGTCCCGAACAGGCGCAAGAATGTCAGAGTCCTGAGATGTTGTCAAGGAATTTTGTCAAAGACTTGAATCGTGCGATTGCGGTTCACTGTGACCCGCGGATCTTTCTGATCATATGATGCGATCTCGATTTCTCTTCGCAGCGACGGTGTGTTCGTCTGTAGTTCTGGGCTGTGGGAGCTATGCTCCGATTGGCGCTCCTGCTCCTGATCCAGCGCTGGCGCGCGGTGTGGCGACCGCTGATTCACTGATTGAGAGCTCGATCGGCGTGCAGATTCCCGGTGCGGTGTTTCTCGTCGCGCGCGATGGACAGGTCGTCCACGAACGGGCGTTCGGATTCGCGCAGCTAAGTGATTACGAAGGACACCGGCTCGCCTCACCGCCGGTGATGCGCACATCAACTGTGTTCGATCTCGCATCGGTTACGAAGGTCATGGCAACGACCATGGCGACGATGCTGCTCGTCAGCAGAGGACGCATTGACCTCGATGGGCCGGTGTCGCGCTATCTGTCGGATTTTCGGGGACCGCACCTCGACAGCATCACCGTCAGGCATCTGCTATCCCACTCATCGGGGCTCGTGCAGTGGCAGCCGCTTTACTACCACGCCGCGAACAGCACGCAGACCTACGCCGTTATCCGCGACATGCCACTCCAGTGGGGCGTCGGCGATGCACGCCACTACAGCGACCTCGGCTTCATGCTGCTCGGCTATATCGTGGAGCGGGTGAGCGGCCAGTCGCTGGACACATTCCTCGACGCGGAGCTCTATCGCCCGCTGGGACTCCGGTCGACGACGTTCAACCCGAAAGCGCGCGGCTTCACGGAATTCGCCGCGACCGAGCAGGGCAACGTCTACGAACGGCACATGGTTTACGATTCCACGTTCGGTTATCGCTACCTCGGCGATCCTACGGCCTGGAATGGTTGGCGTCAACGCGTGCTCGTCGGCGAAGTCGACGACGGAAACTCGTATTACGCGAACGGCGGCGTCGCCGGACACGCGGGACTTTTTTCGACCGCCGCTGATCTGCGGGTTCTCATCGATCTGCTGAACAACCGCGGAAACTATGGCGGACGCCAGTACATTCGACCTGAAATCGTCGACGCGTTCCTGACTCGCGACAAGTATGAGAACT
>DASWBC010000375.1:0-5448 GCA_036390815.1 Gemmatimonadaceae bacterium | reverse complement strand
CGGTCTCTAGAATCGGGAGACCGGCTCTCTCCGGCCCACTTCGCTCCACGCTCGGCAAACCCACCCGTTCGCGCACCGTCGGCTCGTCGTGCATGAGGTCGGCGAGACTCACACCCTGCAGCACGTCGTCGATTCGCTGCTGCAACATCACCCACACGGGTCTGATGCTGCAGTTGTGCGACGCGGAGCAGCGCTCTTCCTCGACCGGATGACTCACGCAGTGGAGATCGAATGTCTCCAGCTCCGAGGCGTGGATCACGTCCCTGATGGAAATCTCAGCTGGCGGCCGCGCCAGAACGTACCCGCCCCTCGCGCCCCGCGTGCTCGCGATGACGCCGGCGCGTCGAAGCCTCAGGAGAATCTGTTCGACGTAGTCGGCGGGGAGGCGTTCCTGCCGCGCGATTTCCCTCCCGTTCACCGGCGCCAGATCGGTGCGCTTGGCGAGGTTGAGCGCGCAAATCACGCCGTACTCTGCCCAAGTCGTTATTCGCATACACTCACGATAGGGTTTTGGGCGGGGTGAAACAAGGGGACCACCTGATAACTGGCGCCTGGAGGTTGTTCTGCTATTGGGTTAACTGCAAACTGAACGGGGTAAGAGGTGTCAGAGAGGCATAGATCCCAGGTGACAGGTCACTACGCCCGGGCTTTTCTACCGCTGATCGAGGCACAAGCAACTGCCTGTGCCTCGAATGCCACAGAGGCAAGTCCAGGCGTCGTGACCTGATACCTGACACCTACGCCTCTGACACCTCCCACCCCGTTCAGTTCAGTTGTCGTTTTACCCGGCCGATACCCCTCCATGCTTCCCACCCGGAACCCCGATCTCCGTCATTTTCCTCAGATCCAGAACGTCATCGATCTCCTTGTCGGGTAGCACCTTCTCCCGCTTCACCAGGTCTCGAATCAGCACGTTCTCCTTCACCGACTGTTTGCTGATCTCGGCTGCGCGCGCGTAGCCGATCTGCGGCGCCAGCGCCGTCGCCAGAGCGGCCGAGCGCTCGAGCCAGTATCGGCACTGCTCCTCGTTCGCCTCGATTCCCTTCACCGTTTTTTCCGCGAGAACTCGCGCCGAGTTCCGGAGAATCATCATCGAGAACAGCACGTTGTGAGCGATCACTGGCATCATGACGTTCAGCTCGAGCTGGCCGTGCTCGGTCGCGACGCTGACGCAGGCGTCGTTGCCGATCACCTGGAAACAGACCTGGTTGACCATCTCCGGAACCGAAGGATTCACCTTACCGGGCATTATGGATGAGCCCGGCTGGACAGCCGGCAGACGGATCTCGTCCAAACCCGTGCGCGGTCCGCTGGCAAGCAATCTCAGATCGCTCGCAATCTTGCTGAGGTCGAGCGCCAGGACCTTGAGCTGCGCGCTGAACCCTGCGACGTCGCCCATGCTCTGCATCAGCTGTATCCTGTCCTTCCCCTCGCGCAGCTCGACTTTCGCGGATTCGCGGAGGTGCTTGACCATGAGCTTCGGATACTCGGGCTCGACATTCACCCCCGTCCCGACGGCGCTCCCACCTATTCCCAGATCACGCAGGTAGTCGGCTGCTTCCACCACGCGCTTGAGCCCGCGCCGCAATGATCCGGCGTAGGCATCGAGCTCCTGTCCTAGCCTTATCGGCATTGCGTCCTGAAGATGGGTGCGGCCGGACTTCAGTACGTCGTCGAACTCCTTGCCCTTCGTCTCGAACTCCTTTGCGAGCTCCTCGAACGCCCTCTCCAAACCTCCAAGCTCGCTCAGACAGGCGAGCCGGATCGCAGTGGGTATCACGTCGTTCGTCGACTGCGCCATGTTGACGTGATCGTTCGGATGAACCGGCGCGTACGCGCCACGCTTCCCAGCGAGAGTCTCGTTGGCCCGGTTCGCCAGCACTTCGTTGATGTTCATGTTGTGCGACGTGCCCGCACCCGCCTGATAAACATCGACGACGAAATGCTCGCGATGCTTGCCGGCGAGAATTTCGTCGGCCGCCTTCACGATCGCGTCGGCGATCTTCGAGTCGAGCCTCCCCGTTTCCTTGTGCGTCAGCGCCGCCGCGCGCTTTATCCGCACCGTCGCGTCGATGAAGGCCGGCAAGGGCCGCAACCCGCTGATTGGAAAATTCTGGACCGCGCGCAGCGTCTGCACGCCGTATAGCGCATCGGCGGGAACCTCGAGACTGCCCAGCGGATCCTTCTCGGTGCGAGTGTCGTCGCTCATGGTCGTTGGCTGTGAAGATCCAAGTTAGCGTCCCACAATGCGCGCGGTGCCGTTCAGAAACGGATTCGACAACCGCTCCTGCCCGATCGTCGTCACCATCCCATGCCCCGGATAAACCACCGTCTCGGGAGCGAGCGCCGATATTTTTTCGAGCGATGCGGCCAGCTGCGGCGGATTCGAGAACGGCAGATCGGTTCTGCCGATGGATCCCGCGAACAGGCAATCCCCGACCAGCGCGATCCCATTGCCGTGGATAACGACGTGACCGGGCGCGTGTCCGGGAGCGTGCAACACCGTCATCTCGGCGTCTCCGACCTTGACATGCTGGCCATCCGCGAACTCATGGTCCGGGGTCGGCGGCTCTTCGAACGGGACGCCGTATACCTCCGCCTGCCGTCCAGCGGCTTCATACAGCCGTCGGTCAAGCGGATGCAGATAGATAGGCACGTCCCATTTCCGTTTCACCGACGCGATCGCGCCGACATGATCGACGTGGGCGTGAGTAATCCAGATGGCCTCGAGCGTCGCCCCTGAACGCTCGATTGCTTCAACGAGCCGCTCTCCCTCACTCCCCGGATCGACGATCACCGCCCGGTTCGAGCGATCGTCCACCAGCAGGTAGCAATTCTCCTGGAACGCTCCGACCGTGAGAGTCTGGACGTTCACTCGATCAACGCCTGGTGGGCGAATCGGCGCACGCGTCCATTTGGAAGACCATCGCGCCCGCCATGATTCGCCGGTGCCTTCTCATGTGTAGCCGCCGGCACTGGTATGGGAGCTCTCCAACGCTTCCCGCGTCGCCTCGCCTGTGCCATCGCGCTCCGCTTCCTTGAAGCGCGTGATGTATTTGTCCGCCGCTATGGCAGCCGTCGTCGCATCACCCGACGCCGTTGTGACCTGACGCGTCAGCTGCGCCCTCAGATCGCCGGCGATGAAGAGGCCCGGGATGGAGGACATCATCGCGCTGTCGGTCAGCACGTAACCCATCACGTCGTGGTCGAAATGCCCGGCAATCACCCCCGTGTTGGGCCGGAATCCGACGAATATGAACAGGCCCGTTGCCTTGAGGAAAGTCCGCTCCTGCGTGACCAGATTGTGCAGGTGGAGACCGCTCATCCCCTCCTGCGGATCACCCTCGACCTTCTCCGCGATCGTGTCCCAGATCACCTCGATCTTCGGATTCTCGAACACGTGCTTCTGCAGAATCTTGGAGGCCCTGAATTCGTTGCGCCGGTGAATCAGGTACACCTTGCTCGCGTACCGCGTCAGGAAATCGGCCTCCTCGACCGCGGCATCGCCCCCTCCGACGACTGCCACGACCTGCTGCTTGAAGAATGCGGCATCGCAGATCGCGCAGTACGACACTCCCTTGCCCGCGTACTCCAGCTCGCCCGGAATCCCGAGCTTGATCGGAGTTCCGCCGGCGGTCACGATCGCGGCAGGCGAGCGAAAGACATCGCCGTTGTCGGTCTCCGTGTGAAAATACCCATCGGGCATTTTCGTCACCGATGTCACGGTCATGGTCTCGAAGAACTCCGCGCCGAACTGCTTGGCGTGAGCGGCGAACTTTTCCGCCAGCTCGTATCCGAGGATCTTCGGAAAACCAATTACGTCATCGAGGTACTCGGTGTTCAGCAGCTCTCCACCAGGAAACCCGCGCTCGATGACCGCGGTGCGCAGCATGGCGCGACCCGTGTAGAGCGCCGCCGTCATTCCCGCCGGCCCGGCCCCTACGATGACAACGTCGTATTCACGCACTGTCGCCAAACGCTTCACCTGAAAAGAAGTGTTACTGAGGAAACACTCTACTGGTGAAATATACCGCGAGCGCAAATGGCGTCGGGCCGTCAGTTGCGAACGTGACGGCCTCCGTCGACGATGATCGTCTCGCCAGTCACGTAATCGGCGGTGAGCAGATAAAGCACCGCCTGCGCCACATCCTCGGGGCTGCCCAGCCTGCCCATTGGAGTGGTTGCGATGAGTTTGTCGGCTTGCTCCTGGGTCCATCCGTCCGGCAGCAACACGGGCCCCGGGGCGACCGCGTTGACGCGGATCTTCGGTGCGAGCGCGTGCGCCAGTCCGCGCGTCATCTGCACGATGCCCGCTTTGGTGATCGAGTGCGGGATGTATCCTCTCCACGTCTCGAACGCCGCCAGATCGGCGATGTTCACGATCGCCCCGCCCCGTTCCCCCATCACTCGAGCCGCCGCCTGACACAGAAAGAAGGGCGCGCGCAAATTCAGAGCGAACATTGCGTCCCAGTCCTCGACCAGGACTTCGCCAACGGGTGTCCGCAGCATCACTGCCGCCGAATTGACGAGAACATCGAGCTCTCCAAACACCTTCTTGGTGTGCTCGATGAGTCTCGGGGCGGTCGCGGGATCGGTCAGGTCGCCCGGGAGCGAGACCGCGTCGCTCCCCGCCGCGATTATCTCCTCGACGGTCTGGCGCGCTCCCTTTTGCGACCCCGAGTAATGGACGCCGACGCGCATTCCGGCCTTGCTGAGTGCCAGCGCAATCACGCGGCCTACTCGCGTCCCCGCGCCGGTGACGAGTGCAACCCGACTCTCCAGCTCCATTAATCGGTCCTCATGGCGTGCTCGGCGAAGCCGCGACTGACGCGACCCTTTCATCCTGCCTCTCGAGCCACTCGAGCGGCACATTCATTATTCCCAGGCGGCGCGGCCCGTCCGGGGCGCCGTGCCAGTCGGATCCACCGCTTGGCACGAGGTTGAAGAAATCCGCCAGCGCTTGAAACCGCTTGACGTCTTCCGACGAATGACTGGGATGCTTTATCTCCAAGCCGTCGAGTCCCGCCGCAACCAGTGGCTCGAGTCTCTCGCGCCTTCCGCCGTCGCCCGGATGCGCCCAGATCGCCAGCCCGCCTGCCTCGTGCGCGATAGCGATCGCATCCTCGATCGAAAGATGCTCCTTGGGAACGAACGCGCTCCCAGCGTTGCCGAGATACCTCGTGAACGCATCCCGGAAATCATGCACCACGGCGCGAGCGATCAGTGCGCGCGCCACGTGCGGACGTCCCACCGCGCCTCCGTTCGACTGCTGAAGAACCTCTTCCAGCGTGAGTGGAATGCCGAGCGCGTTGAGTTTTTCCACGATCCGCTGGGCCCGCGTGTAACGCGATGCGCGCAGCTCGCCAAGTCGCTTCTCCAATGCCTCGAGGTGGGTGAGGTGAAGCGCCAGAATGTGGATCTCGTGTTCGCCCTGGAACGCGCTTAGCT